>NZ_SCOH01000058.1 GCF_005503445.1 Chitinivorax sp. B
CGCCACCGCCAGCAATACGGCGATGGCAACGATTGCCCCCAGCGGCCCCACCCACCACGAGCCAAGCTGCTTGGTCTGGCTAACGATCAAGGTCAACATCACCGCCAGTGTCGCACCATCGGCCATGCCCAGCATGTCAGGTGATGCCAGCCGGTTTCGGGTCAATGCCTGGATCAGACAACCCGCACTACCCAATGCCAGGCCCGCCAGCGCCGCCACAAAGATTCGTGGCAAACGGAATTCATTCAGCAGCAACTGAGTACCCGGCGGGCCTTCGTGACGCATGGCTTGCCATACCGCGGCTGGACTCAGCCAGCTTGCCCCCGCCATCAATGACAGGAAAATGACCATGGCCAACAAAGCCAGCAAGATGGGAACCAACAACATCGCCCGCCTGGACATTAACCAGGAAAAGCGCCCGACACGAACAGGATACAGGCCGGGCTCCAATAGCGGCAAAGTGGCCTCTCCAGTCATTGCATTCCCCTTTCGATCCGCCCTTGTCGTGCCATCCAGATCAGCAAGGGCGTACCCAGAATGGCAGTCAGCACGCCAACGGGCGTCTCATAGGGTTGCATCAACACACGAATCGCTTCATCAGCCACCAACAGCAGCAAAGCACCCAGCCATGCAGCAGCAAACAGCTGACTGCCAAGGCGAGGTGGGGCCAGTTTCCGAGCGGCAAATGGTGCGACCAGGCCCACAAACCCGATCGGACCGGCAAGCGCCACCGCACCGCCAGTCAACAAGGTCACCGTCAAAATGGTTGCGGCACGCAAAGGGCCAGGGCGATGTCCTAACGATTGCGCCATATCGTCACCCAATTGCAAGGCAGACAAGGGCTTATGCAATACCGCGGCCGCCACAATACCGATCAGCATGGCTGGGGCGACCCACGCGACCTGACTCAGGTTGACGCCGGAAAACGATCCTTGCGACCAGAACCGATACTGGTCGAGACTGTTCGGCGAGGCCAGCAGCAATGAAGCGCTGAGCCCATGGAACGTCGCCCCCAGTGCCGCACCAGCCAGCACCAGTCGCAACGGGGCATCTGCATGGCGGGTGGCATGGGCCAGCCCCAGCACACAAAGATTACCCACCAAAGCACCCAGGGCCGCAAAAACCAGGTAGCCCAGCCCAGTCTGAATACCCGCCCAACTGATGCCGATCACCACACCCAGCGCGCTGCCGCCATTGACACCCATCAATCCGGGTTCAGCCAGCGGGTTACGAGTGACGGCCTGCATCAAACAACCTGACAACCCCAAAGCCCCCCCAACCATCAAGGCCGACACTGTGCGCGGCAGGCGCAATGTCATCATCACCATGTCCAACTGGGCATTGGCACGCTCCCCAGCATCGCCCAACAGGTAAGCCAAGCTTTGACCCGGCCCGAATTGCCCCGCCCCCAGCAACAACGATGCCAATATCGCCATCAATAAAGCACACGCCAGCACAGCCCAGATCAGGCGTCGTGCCGGCGTCATCGAATCCAAACTCATCATGCGTACTTCAAGTCTCAACGTGTAGCCATTGCCTTGTCGACATCGGTCAATACCGCCATGGCTGCCAACGGGCCACCCAGGCTGGTCCACAACGATCCATCCACCACCACCAGCTGATTGCGCTTGACGGCATTGAGCTGATTGAACGCGGGGGTCTGGCGAGCCACCTGCAATGCGTCGGCAGCTTGACCGGTAGTGCTGAGGGTACCAACAAACAACCAATCGGCATCCACCCGGTTCAGCGCTTCCAAGCTGATGGGTGGCGAATGGGCCACGCCAGGTTGCTGCTGTGTCGCCGGCCGCACCAATTGCACATCGGCCAGCACACGACTGGCAAACGAGTCTTTCAACATATAGGCCGGGCCTTGCGGACTCCAACGGACAATGCTGACCGTGGCATTGGCTTGTTTGGCCAACCGTGTCCGTACCGTCGCAGCACGCGCCCGATATTCGGTCATGAAGCGATCGGCCTGCTGCTCACGTCCCAGCCACTGGGCCACGCGACGAAACGCGGTTTGCCAGTCCTCACTGGGTTTGAAACTGACCAAGGTCGGAGCCACTTTACGCAATTGGGCAAGCATGGCGGGGTCAGGTGCACCACCCGCCAGGATCAGATCCGGTTGTGCCGTGATCACACGATCCAGCACCGGCGTGGAAAAATCGCCAACCAGCGTGATCTTGGTTGCAGCCGCCCCCAAATAGCGCGGCACGCCCTGCTGACCCCGTCCTGTAGTGGTGCCGACCGGGGTGACCTGCAACGCCAACAAGGCATCCAGATCCAGTTCGGACAACACCAGAACACGCTGCGGATGATCCGGTATGGTTTGCGCGGTGCCAGCGGCATCAACTACATTACGTGCCCACAGACTGGCGGACAGGCCCACTGCCAACAGGGTCAGCACCAAGCGGTGCATCATGGTAAAGGATCGGGACATGGTTAACTCATCAATTCGGTGATCGGCCATCGTGATGGCCTGACAGTGACAATTCAAGGTACGCTGACATTCACCTGCTGCATTCAGGGCACCAACCAGACGACGCTCAAGCGTCGCTTGCTGTTGTTTCTTCCAATTCATCCATGATGCGGTGGCGTTCATGGTGATAGGCTTCTTCGGTCAATCGGTCTTTCCAATACGGTACGGCATACATCATATGGCGCGATACCTGGCACACCTTCAGCAACCAGTCACGGATCGCCACTACCTGGTTGCTCTCCCCTGCCAGGGTGACCGATGGCTGACCATCCGGCAATTGCCGCCGTTGCAGACTATCAAGCAATAAGGTGCTATCGCCAGCGGGGGCGCCCTGGCGATCGAACCATTCAATGGTCACCCCTGCTGGCCCAATCAGCGGCTGAATCTCGGCCTGGTCAGGTACTTCGATCAGGGCCATGCCCTTGGCCTGAGCCGGCAATGCGCACAACACCGCACGCAACAAGGGAATGGACGACGGATCACCAATCAACAGGTACCAATCGGCTGTTTCACGGAACAAGGGGGGAGCCGCCGGGCCCGCCACGCCGATGGCATCCCCTTCCATCGCATGGTTGATCCAGCGAGATGCGGGGCCATTATCACCGTGCAGCACCAGATCCACTGCCAATTCGCCAGCCGCCTCGTCATAGGCCGCCACGGTGTAGGTTCGCGTAATCGGGCGGACATCTGCCGGTGGCCAGATCGGGCCATCCGGGCCCAAGGTTGGCAGCACCGGTTCGGCCTGACCTGAGCGAGCCAGCATCAGCTTGATGTGCCGGCCCTCGCTACCCGTCGGAAAGCCAGACAACGCATCGCCAGACAACCAGACGCGGCGCATATGAGGTGTCAGTTGCTCGGTACGGCGCACACGCAACAGGCGCGGTGGATTACGAGAGGATGTATTGCTCATGGTCAATGCTTCCGTGTTGAGATGCCGGCTGTTCGAGCCATCATTTGCACCCCATCCTCTGATTGAGAATGGAGCTTATTTTCATCAAAGGTGCTGGTTTTGTCATATCTGCATGGGTGCTGTCAACCTCCACGCGGTCAATCATGCCAGTTACATATGGTTTCCAGCATTCGATGTCCGGCGCATCTGGCCGTCGCTGCATGGCACGGAACATCAAAATGTCCCCGTCAAACCGGCCAGTGATTGCAGACCGGAACTGGGTCATATTGTGCAACGCAACCTCAGTCAACCTAGCCATCTGTGATTCGCTCAAACCATTCAGCAGGCTGCCTGGGCGGCGCAAACGCTCACGGATCACATCGGCGGTCAACGGCACCCCAGCCTCATCGATTGCCGGGTCCCCATTGATGTCCAGCAAAGCTTCCAATGCGTCACGTTCTGTCGGCATGGGGCGCCCCGACCATGCTTCACTGGGGTAGGAATCCAGAATGGCCAACATCGCCACCTGCTCACCTTTCGCCTGCAAAGCAACAGCGACAGCATGGGCGGCCGCGCCGCCAAATGACCAGCCCAGCAAGTGGTAAGGACCCGTTGGCTGAATCTGCTGGATTGCTTTCACATGTTGATCGATACGTTGCTCAAAGGTGACGGGCAATGCCCCTGTCAATCCCACGGCCTGCAAACCGACAATACGCTGCGCCGGCAACAACGCCCCCAGCCCGAAATAGCACCAGGACAACCCTTCCGCAGGGTGCAAACAAAACAATACCGGGCCATCCCCACCCTGAATCGGCAACACTGCGGCCAGCGGGTCAGCCAGGCCAGATGGGTCCAGACTGCTTGGTGCCATCGTCATGGCTTGTGCCAACGCGGCCACCGTTGGGTACCGGAACAATACCGATACCGCCACTTCACGTTGCAACCGTTGTTGCAAACGGGTAGCCACTTGAATGGCCTGCAGTGATTTGCCACCCAGCATGAAAAAATCGGCTTCCGGAGTCAGATCAACAGCACCCAGCACCTCTTGCCAGACCGCGATGATGGCTTGCTCCAGCGGTGTGGCCTGTGTCGCCAGCGATGTACCGGTTTCAACCGGCAAGGCACGTAAGGCATGACGGTCAATCTTGTTGTTGGCATTGCGTGGCAAACGATCCAGAAACTGGTAGGCCGTTGGCACTGCCACAGCTGGCAAGCGCTCAGCCAGATAGGTGCGCAATTGTGCTACATCGGGCTTGATGTCGTTGCCAACCAGAAAAGCCGCCAACCGCTTGCTACCACTGGGCAGTATCTGCCCGATCACCGCAGCTTCCCGAATCTGCATGTGGCTGAGCAAGGCGGTTTCGACTTCCGACGGATCAATCCGATGACCGGACAGCTTGAATTCATCATCCAATCGGCCCAGATATCGCAACTGGCCTTGCTCATCGACCATCACCCGGTCACCGGTTCGATAGGCACGCGGCTGATCCGGCAAGGCAGTCAAGGTAATGAACCGGCGTGCCGTCACGGCCTCGCGTTCCCAGTAACCCAATGCCAGCGCAGGCCCCATCAGACACAACTCTCCAGCCACACCGCGACCAACCGGCTGTAACATGTCATCCACCACGACGGCGGACTCGCCAGGCAAGGGCTCGCCGATAGGCACGCTGTCGCCCTCCCATTGCAAGGCATTGGGCCCGGCCAGTTCAGCTGTGGTGGCAATCACCGTCGCTTCCGTCGGACCATAGGTATTCAGCAACAGCACCTGCTGCGACACCAACGTTCGCCAACGGATGACCCGTTCGGCCAGTGCCGCCTCGCCACCAATGATGGTCAGACGCAGGCTGGCTGGCAATGCCGCGGTCTTGTCACTCAGGCTGTATACCAGCTCGTGCCAGAACGCAGTTGGCAGGTCCAACACACTGATCCGCTGTTGAGTACAACCAGCAATGAACTGCGACATGGACTCCAGCATGGCTTCCGTCCGCAGCACCAATGTGGCGCCATTGCACAGCGTGACGAAGATTTCCTCGATACTGGCGTCGAAATGCAATGGGGCAAATTGCAGAGTGCGATCGGCGGCACACATGTCGAAACGCTGGGTAGCCGATGCCACATAACTGCTCAGGGCATCGCGCCCGATCATGACGCCATTGGGACGCCCCGTGGAACCGGACGTGTAGATCATGTAGGCCAGCGCATTGGCCGGCACCGGGTTTGGGGTCGCCAATGGCGTACTGTCAGCGACAAGGTCCATCGCATCCAGATGATGGCAAGGCAAGTGGGCCGGCACCAGCGCCGCATAATCACCCTGCGTCAACACCATGGTTGGCTGGGCGTCTTCCAGCACCATGGCAATGCGCGCCAATGGGCTGGCCGGGTCCAACGGCACATAACCGCCGCCCGCCCACAACACGGCCAGCAAGGCCACAATGGTATCGGGCTGGCGCGGCAACAACAGCGCCACGCGCGCGCCTTCGCCGACGCCTTGGGCATGCAGCCAACCTGCCATCAACTGTACCCGATGCAACAAGGCCCGATAACTCAACGTTGGCACGCCCGATTGTTCAATTGCCGGATGATCCGGCGTCGCCTGTACCTGGGCGATCAACGCAGACAAGACCTGCACAGGCGCCGTGGCCAGCGGTGCACCTTGCAGCAGCACCATCTGCTGCGCATGTGCCGGGCGCCATGCCAGTAACGGTGTCACGGGCTGGCCAGCCAAGTCATGCAGCGTTGCAAACAGGCTGGCACGGTGTTGCTGCAATGTTGCGTGATCATAGCCGTCCGGATTGGCTTCGATATCCAACCGCAGCACACCCGCACGTGGTGAAAGATTGATAGCCAGATCCTCGACTGGCCCAGCCGATACCGGATGAGCGATGGCGGTAAGCCCATGAAATGTGAGCGGACGATCGAACGGCATCAGGTTGACAACCGGGCCGAACAGCCGTCGCTGTCCACCCACCCGGCCCAAATCGCGTCGCAGCCATTCATAACGATAGCGTTGATGCGGACGCAATGTGCGCATGGCCTTGTCCACCTGCTGTACCAGCTCGGCAAAGCCTTGAGCTGGGTCGAATCGAATCCGTAGTGGCACGATGTTCATCACCATGCAAGGAATGGTCAACGTCACCGACCCCAATCGACCCATGACTGGCAAACCCAGCGTCACATCGGTTGCACCGGTCTGGCGATACAGCCATGCCACGATGCCTGCCGTGCACCAGGTGGTCCAGTCCATTTGCATGGCTGCAGCTGCAGCTTGCCATAGTGCGAATTCACTGGCGGACAGTACGCCATGTACCCGATGGACCCGGTGTGCTACTGGCACAGGTGGCCCCAGCAAAACAGGGGCAGGTGCCTCAGCCATGGTCGTCTGCCAGAAAGCCAGATCGCGCTGTCTGACATCACCCTGCTGATAGTGCAGATCCTCATCAATCACACGCTTCAGCGACCAATCAACAGCCGCTGGCAACTGGCCGGTACACGCAGCCTGGAAACGCTGACTGACCCGACGGGTCAGCACGGTGTAGCCGAAGCCATCGAGCGCGATATGATGTACCCGCAGGTACCACAGATGACGATCAGGCGCGAGCCTCAGCAACACACTGCGAAACAGCGGCCCGGCCGCCAGATCGGCTTGTTGGTGCAAATCTGCCTTGGCCCAAGCCAACGCCGCTGCCCATGGATCCTGCTGCAGGCTGATATCCACCAGCGGCATCGTCAAGTGTGCTGCAACAGGGCCATGCCATTGCAGCAGTTGATCCCCCCGCTGTTGATAGCGCATGTGCAGCGAATCGCATTCCGCCAGCGTTTGCAACACCGCATCGGAAAACACATCGCAATCCAGCATCCCAGTCAATTCCACCATCTCGGCTGTCCAATAGGCGGGATTGACGGGGTCAAGTTGCTGGCCAAGCCAGATCCCATATTGTGCTGTGGTCAATGGCAGAGGTTCGGGCAATGGCAAATCAGGCGAGGCAACAATCGGATGGGTCATCAGTGGAGTCATCATTGAATTCAGAAGGGAGCTGACAGCACTTGCCATGCCACAATCGATTTGTCAGGCAGGCAGTCAAATTCCTGGCACGAGGCCGGCCATGGCGCTGCGCCGTGCAGTCATGAGCAACATATTAATGCAAAACGATAATGGTTATCAAATGCAAATGAGATTGACTGCTAATTGCAAAGTTTGGCATGATAACGACCATTCGATCCATCTCCCTGCTGAAAGCAAAGCAGCAAGCCGTTCTCATCCCGTCAACGCAATTTGTCCGATCCTCTGAAGCGATGGCATTGGTGGTCAGATCAGTGAATCTGCATCGGGGCGATGTCGGTCACCTGCAGCCTTCTTCTCAATAAATGTGTCGAGATTCCGTTATGTCCAAACCGCGTAGTCCCCGCCTGTCCCTCAAACCCCTGGCACTCTCGCTGACCATTGTCTGTATCGGGCAAACCCAGGCACAGAACGACACCATGCTTGACCCGGTTCAAATCACTGCCGAGCGAGGCAGTGACACCAATACGGTGGTTCGCGCCAAGCGCATTGAGGTTGAGCAAGCAGTCAGCCTGCAAGACCTGTTCAATCAAACCCCGGAAGTCAGCGTAGGTGGCGGCCTGCCCATGACACAAAAGCTGTATGTTCGTGGCTTGAACGAGCGCATGCTGACCGTCACCATCGATGGCGCAGCACAACCCGAATCAGCCTACCACCATACCGGCCAGATCATGATCGAACCGGAGCTGCTAAAACGTGTAGAAGTGGAAGCCGGCACCGGTGCGGCGACAGCCGGCCCGGGCGCGTTGGCGGGTGCGGTACGGTTCACCACCAAGCGTGCGGAAGACATGCTGCGCCCCGGCGAACGTGCAGGGGCGCTGTTCAAGGGTGGCTATCAGCATGCGGCCAAGGGCAAGAAATATCTCGGCACGGTTTTTGGCAAGCTGTCTGATCAGGTTTCGCTGCTGGCCAGCATGAGCAATCTGGATACCGAAGAATACCAGGATGGCCATGGCAACAAGATCACCAACAGCGCCACCGAAACCCGCAATGATTTCGTCAAACTGGGGCTGAAGCCCGCTGATGGCCAGCGTATCGAACTTGCCCATCAGCGTTTTGAAGACGAAGGCCTACGCAACAAGCGCACCAACTTGATCCCCGGCCCCAAGAATGGAACCGAGCGCCAACGTACCGAACGCCGTTCCACCACATTGAACTACGATATCGCGACTCAAAACCCGTTGCTGTCATTGCACTTGCTGACCTTTGCCAATGACAACAATATCCGGCTCAACATGAGCCAGCCAACTGCTGAAAAACATGGCACCCACAGTCGCGGTATCAAGTTGTATAACGTGTCACGCATCGGCAACCACAAGCTGACCTATGGTGTGGACTACCGTCGTGATATTGGTTTCTCGGAAGTCCCAGGTAAGTCTGCCGAAGATGATCGCGTCACGGTCAACAGCATTTTTGCGCAGGACGACATCGCCATCGGTGACCAATGGCTGCTGGGGGCGGGTGCCCGTTATGACCGCTTCAAATATAGCGATGGTGCTGGCCACCAGTTTGAAAGCAGCGGCTTGTCACCCAGTGCCAGTGTGGCTTTCCTGCCTGTCGAAGGTTTGACCCTGCGCCTGAGCCATGCCCGTTCCCTGCGTGGTGTAGGTGTTATCGAACCCTTCCTGAAAGTGCATCAACCCAATGCCGATCAGATCGATCCAGAAAAGGCACGCAACAATGAATTCAGCGCCAAATGGCAATCTGGCCCAGTTTTCGTGAATGGCGCGGTCTATCAGCAGCATATCGACAACTATATCGCCTATGATGGTGGCCGCCGCAATGTCGGTCATATCCGCAGTAAGGGTTACAGCCTGAGCGGTGGTTTCCGAACTGGTCAGCTGTCAGCCAGCCTGGGCATGTCACATACCAAGCCGCGCCTGAATGGTAAGCCGTTTACCGATGGCGAAGCACTGTTGCTGGGTAATTCGGTCGGTCGGACCTGGGTTGCCCAGCTTGATTACGATCTGCCCGCGCAGCATGTCAAACTGGGTTGGACCAGCCGTCTGAACGAACGGTTGAAAGATGTACCTGCCGACACTGCCTCCAAGGCTGGTTACAACGTGCATGATGTGTATGTGCAATGGCAACCGACTGGCAAGGATGATGTCAGCCTGACCTTGACCGTCAACAATCTGTTTGACCGCTATTACGTAGACCAGGCCAGCTTTGCCGGCACCGGCCTGCCAGAGCCGGGTCGCGATGTACGCCTGAGCCTGGGTTGGCGAATCTGATCGCCACCTTGGTTTGATCGAGATCCATCGTACCCGTCACATCGGTGCAGTCTTGCCACCGCCAAGCGCCGCAGGCCCGGTCTTGGCGGTTTTTATCATCAAGAACCCATTCAGAATCTGTCGTGAGCGACCGCCAGTGGGATGACGCGCAGCGCAACAACCGGAATGTATGTGCAATACATGATGATGTTGCGCAACGCATCAGCCACCATCGCAGGTGCGCAATAAGATATTGAACAGGTTTCAGGATTTCTCTCGCACAGCAACTGATTCAACTTACTGGAACACGTGCCATGTCCAAGCTATCTACCGGTCGCGCCATTGCCCTGCTGGCTGCGCTGCAGTTTGTCTACATCGTAGATTTCATGATGATCCTGCCTTTGGGGCCCGATATTGCCCATACGCTGGGATTTTCCGTCGCCCACGTCAGCTGGCCTGCCGGTGCTTACACCGCTGCAGCCGTCCTGTCTGGTCTGGTGGCAGTCCGCTGGCTGGACCGCTTTGACCGCAGGCCCGCACTGCTCACCGTGTTTTCCTTGTTCAGCCTGGCCACACTGAGCGTGACGCAGGTGACCAATCTGGAGACACTGATCATCGCCCGTGCCATGATCGGGCTGTTTGGTGCACCCGCAGTCGCGTTGGGAATGGCCATCCTGATTGATACTGTGCCACCGCCACAGCGTGGACGGGCCATGGGTAAAGTCATGATCGGCTTTTCGCTCGCAGCAATTGTTGGTGTCCCCATGGCACTGGAGCTCAGCCGCCTGGGCGGTTGGCGTACCCCGTTCTGGTGTGTGGCCGGTGTGGCAACCCTGGTCTGGATCTTCATTGCGATGGTCTTGCCTTCCATGCGCGGGCATATGGAACAACCCCGTCGGGTATCGCCTCGCACCCTGCTGGCCCAACCCACCGTTCGGGCCGCTTGCCTGATGCACGGGATCAGCCAGTTTTCCGCATTCCTGGTGATCCCTCACTTCTCACCGTATTTTCTGCTCAACCTGCACTTCCCACGTGAATGGCTGGGTGCGCTGTATGCTGGTGGCGGCTTATGTGCGTTGCTCACCGCCCAACTGATCGGCCGTCTGATCGATCGGTCCGGCCCACTCCCCCCTGCGCTACTCGCCAGTGGCAGTATTCTGCTTGGATTGACGGTGTTTTTGTGGCCAGGCATCTTGCCGCTGGCGTTGTACTTCATCCTGTTCATGGCAGGCAACGCCGCCCGCAATGTCACGCTGGGCACCGTCACCAGCCAAGTACCCGCTCCCCATGAACGAGCGGGCTACATGTCGCTGCAGAACGTAGTGCAGGACATCGCCGTGACTGCCGGCGTATTGTGCTCCGGCTTGTTCCTGTCCGTAGCACCTGATGGTAGCCTGAAGGGCATGTCGCAGGTTGCTCTGCTCGCCATGCTGGCATTGGTGGCTGTCTTGTTGGCATTACAACGTCTGCGCGATCGGCAGGCCGCCCCGGCAGCCACAACCGGACAACAACAGGCCTGATCCAGCGCTACACTGATCCCTACAATCTCAATCATGTGTTGATTCAGTCAGTCCGCCCTCCTCCGTACCGGCAAGCGGGAGAGGGCGTCAATCCGATATCAAGTCATACGTTGTGATGCCATCGAATCCGCTACACAGCACAATCCCCACCACATTGATTGCCTGATACCCTGAGAACCTGTTCAATACCTTATTGCACGACCGCGATCAGGTATGCTTCCTGACTGCCACAAAAGAATCGATCATTTGCACATCATGAATGGCGATAGCCATCGGTCTCACCGAACAGACCGAATGCCAACCCACTATGGAGATTCAATGTCTGACAGCCCTCCCCTTGTTTGCAATTACACCGACCCCATCTCGGTGGTCGAGTCATTCATTGTTGCCATGAATCAATGGGAAACTGCCGCCTGTCAAGCCGCCCGGGAAGCCAGACATACGGCAGACCCATCATCTCACTGGGGGCCGGTGCAGAATGCAATGGATTGCATCTTCTCGCTTTATTGCACCGCCCGGGAAAGACCACATGGACGGCATAGCAGCTTCTCGAAACCACCACAATATAACCCGGCCAATGAGCATGTGATTTCGTCTCTGGAGCATGGAAAGAAATGGCATGTTGAAACCCAACGTGATCACCCGCTTTATGGTGGAAAGCTGCTATATGTGATGCAGAAGGTCGGTGGTGAATGGCGGATCGACAGCGTAAAAATCATGCAGGGAGCCACATGGCGTCCGACCACGCTGTAGTGGGTTGAAGCTGATAGCGATACACCGCATCTTCAGCATGTCATCACTTTTTACATTTCGCATTGACCCGAAATTCGATTGCGTTCCGTTTAAGTCCATGTCACCACGCACTAACGGAAATGATCATGTATCGCCTATCGAACTCATTTGCTGCCTTTTCGGCATCCCTGCTCCTGACTCTGGCCATCCCAGCTTGCGCCGCGCCCAATCTGGTTGACGTGACCGTCGTTGACCGTGAAATGGGCGGCACGTTGCCTGCCTATCGCTATCGCAGCCAAACCTTTGTCGAAGGACAACCTGGATCACGCTATGCCATTCAGTTGAACAACCGCAGTAACCAGCGGGTGATGGTGGTATTGTCAGTCGACGGCGTCAATGTCATCACGGGTGAAACTGCCACCGTCAATCAAAGCGGTTATGTGCTTGCGCCCTACGCCCGTACCGAAATCACCGGTTGGCGCAAGAACCTGAACGAAGCTGCTGCCTTCTATTTCACCGCACTGCCTGACAGCTATGCAGCCCGCACCGACCGGCCAGACAATGTCGGGGTAATCGGCGCAGCCGTGTTTACCGAACGACCAACCCGCCCGATCAGCCCGCCCCCCGTTGCCGCCTCACCAGAACGAGGCCGAATGGCCAGCAAGGCAGAAGCTGGCGCTGCAGCACCATCTGCCGACCTCCGCGAAGCAGACAGGCTGGGTACCGGCCATGGTGAACGGGAATACTCACCCACCCGTTATACCGACTTTGAACGGGCCAGCCATCAGCCCAATCAAGTCGTCCGGTTGCGTTATGACAGCTATGCCAACCTGGTCGCCATGGGGGTGATTCCATCACGGCGCGCACCACAGCCTTTCACACCCGATCCCTTCCCAGGATTTACACCCGACCCCAGATAATCCGCCATGCGGGCCTGTTGCAGCAGCCTCCACTCAGCGCCAGTGCAGAGCAGCCCTGGCCCTGCGCTGACGAATCATGATTTCAACACTCAGAATGGTCTGCGATTCACACTGGGCAGCAGATTACCCACGCATCTGACGACGCTGACTACAATAAAACTGCCAGCCATGTAGGAGCGTGTCATGAATGACGTGATCTATGAACTGCAATTTGCAGATGGGCGACAGCTTCGATATACAGTATCGGAAGACATGACACCCCCCTCGACAGCCGAACTGCCTGACTGGACACGTCTGGGTTTTCATCAGTGTCGCAACTGCCCATTGCAGGCGGATAGCACCCCACACTGCCCGGTAGCCGTCAAGCTGATGCTGGTGACAGACACCGCGACCAGAATCGTTTCATATGATGAAGCCGAGGTCACGGTCACCACACCCCAGCGGGTTTATCGCAAGCACACCACCGCTCAACATGCCATGGGGTCGCTGATGGGGCTGCTGATGGCGACCAGCGACTGTCCTCACACGCGCTTTCTGGCCCCCATGGCCCGTTTTCACCTGCCGTTTGCCAGCAAGGATGAGACAGTCTACCGGTCGGCATCAACCTATCTATTGGCACAGTATTTCCGTCAGCAAAAGGGAGAAACACCAGATTGGGCGCTCACCGGGCTGAAGGCTCACTATCACGAACTGCAAACCGTGAATGCCGGTATTGCAGCCCGCTTGCGTGAAGTCAGTCAGCTGGATGCCGCCATGAATGCGCTGGTGATTCTGGACATACTGGCCAAGCTGATGCCTTACAGTATCGAAGATGCCCTGGTCGACACAGCCCCTGCATTTTTATGAGCTGATCGGGTGACCTCGACACGATACCAAGCTGGCGACTACGCCGGGTGCACCACCTTGGTCAATGGATTGGATTCCCCTTCCAGATGCCAGTTCATCCATAGCCGTCCATCGGCAGTCGGTTCGATGGCAAGCCAATTTCGTGCGCCAAGCAAATGACTCCCACGGGGGCCGATCTGCTGCATGGTGGCACGGATGCCACGATCAATCTGCTCCGGCTTGTCAGCAATCGATTCCAGCACATAACGCACCAGGCCGGGTGGCCCTGGGTGCACAATGCCCGACGAGATGAATTGGTTGATCACAGCCGCGTTGCAGCTGGCTTGCCGGTCGGATTCGATCACCGCCAACGCGCCGACGTGGACATCACCAGACAGCAAGGACACACGGCAGTCCTTATCCGCGGCAAATTTCAGCAAACGATGCACCAATCGCAACCGTTCCTGCTGATGCGGAATGCTTCGCCAATGATCCCGCAGATCATCTTCCAGCTCTTGCTGGCCTGGTAGACAGGCAAGCAACTTCTCCAGCAAACCCAAGTCCAGATAGGCTACCGGAATGCTGGATACCACCAGCAAATGCTGCAATGTGCCTTTAGGCTGCTGGTCCAGCCAGTCGTAAATCGCGTCCCAGCTGGCCGGTGAAATGATCTGACACGGGGCGAAGCCCGTCTCCAACTGCAGGTCCGGCTGGCGCTCAGAACGCAGATCCAGCACCAGCAAACCCAACTTACCCAGGTTTGAAAAGCCCAGATTGAAGGCAGGCTGCACAGGCAGCGCCGCTGGATGCCGGTCGGCGCTACCCAATTGCTGCTGAAACACCCTGAAATAGTCTCGGGCAATCCCAAAAATGCCTTGATAAACAGGCGACTGATGCAAGTCATCCGGGTAGGAGCCCCAACCATCGAAGATATCGTGGTCATCCCACATCATCACGGTGGGAATGGCAGCCAGCATGGCCTGTACTTCCGGCTGTTGCCAGCGGGACAGATACAGCTCGCAGAAGAATCGATCCAATTCCTGTGCCATACGGGCGGTAAAGGCAGCTTGGGTGCGGGCATCCAGCGATTTGTCAGTCCAGTTTTTCAACGACGGCAGCACTTGCCACATGGCATCCGAATAGACCTGATCGCCCCCCATGATCAGCAGATGGTAGGGCTCGGCATGATGCCTTCCCTGCAGGTGCTGCCAACGCTCGTGCTTATTTGCCACCTGCTTCATCAGCTTGGGATCGGAAAACCCATTGCATGAGGTAAACGCACACCGCGGGCTGGCCCCCTCTACTGGCACATGAAAACTGGCAGATGCTTCACCCACATTCAGACGCACCTGCCCGCCCCCTAAAGGCGCCCGCAGATCGATTCGATAGACATCAGAAGTCGGATTACGAAAAGGTACGCAGGCAATACGGGCCTTGCCAAGCAACTGGGCATGCCCATGGATTGCAATGGGTGGTACCGCCTCCCCGGATTTCACGACCACCAGTGCTGATACCGCCCAGTGCTGATCATGTACGCCGCGAAATTGCAAAATAGGGCCAAGCTGAAGGGCCATGCTTCCTCCTGAATGTTGTGATGTGTGATAGCGCCGAGACCAGTAACAAACCGGCCTCAATACAGCAGATAGGGATAAAAGGTATGCATATACGCGCATTGCGAGTTCCGCAGATTGTCACAGGCCGATTAAGTTCCCTGGCAATGCCCCGTTGTCAAATACACCAAAACCAGGCTGGGCAAGGCCTGCATGGCAGTGGGCAATATTGGCGACATTGACTCGGCCACGCTACCATATGGCCCCGCACAGCTAGCCGCCCTCTGACATGAAGCTTCGATTCGTACTTGGTGCCATCGTATTGGCCGGTTGCCTGGGATGGGCAGGATCAACATTGATCCCAACCTCGCCAGCGTTACGCCCTGATGCGACACAACCTGCTCCACCCCCGGCAAACCCAACCCCACTTGCCTGGCAGGCCGAACGGATATGGATCGCAGGTGAAGGCGCCCCCGGTTTGCAAGATGGTGTGGCAGCCCAGGCGCGATTTGCCGACCCGTATGGGGTTGTGGCTGACGCAATGGGCAAACTGTATGTTGCAGATGCTGGTGAAAACAACCGTATCCGGGTGATGACCGCCGATGGTACGGTCAGCACCCTGGCTGGGTCCAAGGAAGGCTTCGAGGACGGTACAGGTAGCGCCGCGGCCTTCAACACGCCATCCGGTCTGGCACTGGATGCCACAGGCAACCTGTATGTGGCGGATACCGGCAACCACGCCATCCGCAAAATCACGCCACAAGGCGTAGTCAGTACCGTAGCGGGTACCGGCCAACCGGGACTGCGCGATGGCCCGGCCACGGCGGCACAGTTCAATGGGCCGCTGGCGGTGGCGGTTGGCCGTGATGGCAGCCTCTATGTCGCCGATACCTACAACGACCGAATTCGCGTGATTCAACCTGATGGTAATGTGACCACGCTAGCGGGTGGCCCACACCCAGGCCATCAAGACGGCCCAGGAGGCAATGCCTTGTTTGACATGCCCTGTGCTCTGGCGCTGGATCACGCTGGCAACCTGTGGATCGCCGACACCCGCAACCGAGCCATCCGCAAGCTGGCCCCCAATGGCGAGGTCAGTACCTTTGCCCAAGCACCGGAACAGGATCGCGAATCCCCGTTACGGCGACCGCTCGGCCTGGCGATCAGCCGTGATGGCTCGCTCTATGTGGGTGATGCGTCAGGAGGCAGGATTCTGCAGCTTGCACCCACCGGAGAACAGGCCATTCTGATCGGTGAAACTGACTTGGCCGACAGCTTTGCTCGCCCCAGCGGGTTGACACTCGACAACCAGGGCATGCTGGTGGTGGCTGATGCCCAGGCAACCCGCCTCTATCGACTTCGTCCCAAGGCTGCGCCAGGCCAGCCAACCACAGCGTCCCCCGTGCCCCCCGCTCCCGTCATTGCGTTACCGAATACCGCTGGCCGTTGGCCAGTCAAACCACAATATGACTGGCACGAGGTAGTCGGCACCGTTGGCGAGGTCCGCGGTAATTTCCGCGGTGAACGCCGCGATCACTTGCACAGTGGCCTGGATATTCAGGCTGATGTCGGGGCAGAAGTTCTGGCCATTGCCGATGCCAAAGTCAGTGACCCACTGGCCACCTGGGGGTTTGGCAATCTAAGCGAAGGGCTGGGACTGGATACGTTGAGCTATATCCACATGCGGGTTGGTCGCACAGCACAGAACAAGGTGCTCGACCCCACCCGCTTTTTACTGTTGTCAGATACAACGGGTAAACCCAATCGCATGCGGGTCAGACGCGGCACCCGATTCAAGGCGGGTGAGGTACTGGGCACCGTCAACGGTATGGCGCATGTCCACATGGGCCTGACACTTGGCGGTATCCAGCGTAATGCCATTGAGCTTGGCTTTCGCGGGTTTACCGATCAGATCGCCCCCACTATCGATCGCATCCAGCTTGCTGGTACGGATGGTCAAACCTTTACCCGAGGGGCAGATGGGCGGATACAAATCCCACACGGCGTCAACGGTGTGCAGATTGTGGTAGATGCCTGGGACAAAGTTGATCGCAACTTGCCGCGCCGCCGTCTGGGGCTGCATTCACTTGGGTTCCAGATCCTGCGTCGTGACGGCACACCAGCACCCGGTTTTGAACACCCCAGAATGAACATTGATTTCGGCAGCTTGCCGCTGGATGACCAGGCCGTCAAAACCGCCTATGCCGACAACAGTGGGATCACCGTGCATGGCAGTACTGCTACGCGATTCCTGTATGTCGCCACCCACCTGGTACGGGACGGTCGTGCCGAAATCGGTAGCTGGCAACCGGCCACACTTCCGGCCGGCGATTACACATTACGCATCATCGCCATGGATTACGCCGGCAACATGACCACCCAAGGCAACGAGATACCGGTGACGTTGTTGTAGATCCTGTTGACATGAGTTCATGGGCCGAATCCCGTATCAACCTGGCATGCAGCGTGTTGAATCTGGTGCCGGCCCTAAACCGGCCCTGTCGAAACGTGTGCTCCTCGGTGGCACCCAGGTTCCGCCTGAACCGGATGTAAATATCGTCAATATTGACTGGTTATGCCCTACCCTGCCTGGCTAACGCCCGCTTCAAGCGCGTCACGCCAACATCCAGCTCTGCTTCATTCAGATTACCGAAGCCCAGGCGGAAAGCCCGCACAGGTTGGTCATCTTGCGAAAACGCCTGGCCCGGCAGAATGGCCACATGCTCCGCCAAACAATCCTGTGCCAGCTTCACCATGTTCACCCGTTCATCCAGCCTCAACCACAGTGCAATGCCCCCCGCCGGCAGATCAAAGTGCACCTGCCCACCCAGCTCGCTGCGAAGCACACTGGCCAGATGGTCACGACGTGATTGGTAGATTTTCAAGGCACGACGAATGTGTCGACGCAACTCGCCACGCGCCATCAGCTCGCTGACAGCCAGCTCGGTCAGCTGATTGCCTTGCCGGTCGATCAGCATGATGTCGGCCGCACAGCGGTCGACCACCCGTTCGGCGGCCACGACATAACCCAGCCTCAGGCCGGGCGCCAATACCTTGGACAGTGAACCAATATGCAATACCCGGCCATACCGATCCATGCTGGCCAGCGGGGGTACCGGGCTTCGCAGGTAGTGGAACTCGTGATCATAGTCATCCTCCACAACTGCAAAATCATATTGTTCCGCCAGCGCCAACAGACGTAACCGTCTGTCAGCCGGCAACATCACCGTAGTCGGGAACTGGTGGTGTGGCGTGACAAACACCGCACGGACCGGAAAGCGTTGGCACAGCTGCTCCAGGGCTTCCGGTATCAGGCCATATGCATCCTGCGCCACGCTGTGCACTGTCGCCCCACTGGCCCGGAATGCTTCACGGGCAGGTGGGTAACTCAGCGATTCGAATACGGCGTGTGTCTGTGGACCACCCAGTAAACGTGCTGCCAGATAAATACCCATCTGGCTCCCCCGCACCACACAGACCTGGCTGGCCTGTACGTTCAATCCCCGTTCCATGCGTAGCATGTCGGCAATGGCATGCCGTAACGACGGGGTGCCTGTGGGGTCGCCATAACCCAATTGATTGTGCCTGACCGACACCAACAGCGCATGACGATAGGCATGCGACAGCACGTTGTAAGGAATCAAACGGGAATCCGGCACCCCATCGGAAAAAGCCAATACCTCGTCAGGCCGATTGACCCTGAGCAAGGACTGATCCATGTAACGGGCTAATGGAGGAGACACCGGTGGCAACGTCAGCCCCGTCGAACGGACATCTGTCACCTGTGTCGGCCCCTGCACAGGCAGCTGGGCCGATACAAATGCCCCTCGGCGTGGTTGCAGCTCAATCCAGCCTTGCGCTTGCAATTCATCAAACGCTTGCACCACGGTTTTACGATTCACGATCAGCTCATCAGCCAACGCACGTGTGCCGGGCAACGCATCACCTGGCATCAACCTGCCACGCCGAATGTCATCCACCACGGCCTGTGCAATCTGCAAATGCAATGCCAAATCGCTCGTCCGCTGCAACGGCATTGATAGTGACCAAGGTCGCAACATCACCTACCCCTCTGGACCCATTAACTTTTCAATTCTGGATGTTTTGACCGGTCCAATGCAAGCCTAAGATGTGCCGACAAATCACGGTGAGCCACCCATGCAGGTTGTACCGAGCACACCGGCAGCGCCTTCATCGGCAGCTGAATCGATCAACATTACCCCCTGGAGCCCACATCATGCCGACGACCTTATCCCTACCCAAAGATGAGCTGGTCACCGTTGCCCAGTCTCGCATGCAGCACGCCATCCCTGATCTCACATGGACAATACGGGAGAAGCTGGCGCTGACCTGCCGCATATTGTTCGACAATGGCCATGACGCCGGCCTGGCCGGTCAAATTACGGCCCGTGCCGAATCCGGCGACACTTTTTATACCCAACGTTTTGGTTTGGGGTTTGACGAAATCACCGCCACCAATCTGGTACATGTCGATCAGGACCTGAACGTGCTGGATGGCAATGGCATGGCCAACCCGGCCAATCGCTTCCACACCTGGGTCTATCGTGCCCGGCCGGAAGTCAATTGCATCATCCACACCCACCCGACGCATGTCGCCGCCTTGTCGATGCTGGAAATACCCTTAGCAGTGTCACACATGGATATGTGCCCACTGTTCGATGACTGCGCCTTTCTAAAGGAATGGCCCGGCGTGCCGGTCGGCAATGAAGAAGGCGAAATCATCTCTGCCGCGCTGGGCGACAAACGCGCCATCCTGCTGGCCCACCATGGTCAGTTGGTCACTGGCCGCACGGTGGAAGAGGCCTGCATCCTGGCCATGTTGATCGAACGAGCGGCCCGGCTGCAACTGCTCGCCATGGCAGCCGGCGACATCAAGCCAATTGCACCTGCCCTGGGGAAGGAAGCCCACGACTGGATATCCACACCCAAGCGTCACCAGGCAACTTTTGCCTATTACGCCCGCCGCAGCTTGCGCCACCACCCCGATAGCCTGACCTGAGAACCTGTTCAAGGGCAGCCGCCAATACCGAACCCCTTACCACCAGGAGCACACCATGCACACCGCACTTGAAGGCATCATCGCCTACCCGATTACCCCGTTTCATGCAGAACTTGGCAACCCTGATCTGCCCACACTGAGAAAGCTGATCGACAAGCTGATCCACGATGGCGCCCATGCCATTGCGCCGCTTGGCAGTACCGGCGAAAGTGCCTACCTGACCGACGATGAGTGGGAAGCCGTTGCCGAAGCGGCCATCAAACAGGTCGCCAGACGCGTCCCTGTTGTAGTCGGCATTTCTGACCTGACCACCCGGAACGCCGTTCGACGTGCCAGATTCGCTGCGCAGGCCGGTGCAGACGTGGTCATGGTCATTCCCGTTTCCTACTGGAAATTGAGCGAGGCAGACATCACTGCCCACTACCGCGCCATTGCTGACGCCATCGACATCCCGATCATGCTGTACAACAACCCCGCCACCAGCGGAATCGACATGTCGCCAGAGCTGATCGTCAACATGGTGAAACAGATCGACAACATCACCATGGTCAAAGAAAGCAGTGGTGATATTCAGCGCATGCACCGCATACAACAACTGTCAGATGGCCAGATCCCGTTCTATAACGGCAGCAACCCACTGGCGCTGGAAGCCTTTGCCGCCGGTGCCCGTGGCTGGTGCACCGCCGCACATAACCTGATTCCGCATTGGACCCTGAAACTGTATCAGGCCTGCCAAGCCGGCAATCTGGATCAGGCCAGGGCGGTCTTCTATCAGCAACTACCGCTGCTGCAGTTCATTCTAAAAGGCGGCTTGCCCACAACCGTGAAAGCGGGGCTGAGACTACAGGGATTTGAAGCAGGTGAACCAAGGCGCCCATTGCAGGCCCTGTCACAGGCTGACGAAAAACAGCTGCAGCAACTGCTGGACACCCTCCAGCGCTGATTGACCCAATTAGCCATCCAGTACGCTGGCGATAGACTCGCCAATATTCCTGCCACACCAGCATGTCCAACCTGCAACCTGGATATGCTGGTGCGGCCCTCGTAGCTTGTCAGGTTCCACGGGTTCGATACTTGCCCAAGCTCGCCACGGCTGAAGCTGAACATTGGCAAACTCAATCTGAACAGGGGGAATTTGCCTACGCCCAATATTGAAATCCGTTCATTCACCAATGGCATTGGTGTCGAATATCTTTACACCTCACCGGCAGCACAATCAATACATAATAAAATCCGTACATTCAAATCAAAAACAAACCATATATTCCACCCGCAAAATATCCATACATCGCCAACTTCAAATATTCAATTCATGGCGCCGTATACCTGAATGGAACACAACTTGCTTATATTTCAACAATGCAATAATCCATAACCCATCCTCATCCTCTCCCATTCAGATCCGTCATCCCAACTGTCAGTAAAGCGGTGAAAGGAATCATCATGAGCCTAGTTCGAATCGTTCACCTAAGTGACTTGCATTTCAGTGAGAAAAAAGACGAAGACGTATGGGATACTGTGGTTGACTACATCAACAACGTCATTCAACCCGATTCAATATTAATTACCGGCGACATTACAGACAATGCAAACAATCGGGAATTCTCTTACGCCAAGGAAATGCTTGACAAGTTAAATACCGGCCACAGCCAGGACAATAAATATTGGATCATTCCGGGCAATCACGACCGATATGCCTTTCGTGGCACGACCTGGACAAAAGTGATTCCAACACGATGGTTACATGGTTATAAAAAAGATATATTTGAGCAGTATTTCAATGATTACTATCCCAAATCCGATAAACAAGCAGACCTGCAGCTAGGTGATAATGGCAATCTATGGCGAGTCAGAGTGATCGGTATCGACTCTAATGATAGTGATTGCTGGTTTGCGCAAGGTGCTGTCAAACAGGGCGTGGCAGCCAGTGTGGCCAAATGCGCGCTGGACGATAAACAGAGCGATTTGGTGATTGCCCTGATTCACCATCACCTGCTCCCCATCCCTCAAATAGAACAAGATGGCTCCAGACGAGGCATTTCTGGCATGGTGAATGCAACAGGGCTGATCAATTCAGGCACCATGCTGCACCACCTGTCCGAAGCCCAGGTCAATATTGTGTTGCATGGCCATGAGCATGCATGTCATTTCGCCAAATTCAGCGGGTCTGGGGCCAATGCCGGGACAACAGTCGTATTGGCGGCCGGTTCCGGCACAGGCGAAAAGACCTTGGTTGGTTGGTCGCTGAATCGTGTCCATTTCAATGTGCTGGAACTGGAATCAAATCGATCCGTCTTTTTGCGCGAAGTGACCTATGGCAATGCGGGCCTGCAACTGGGCCCACAACGCCTGGTCGTGTCAGGTGCCGCCATTCGCCAGGCCCGATTCACACGACGTAATCGCCGCAGCGATACCTCAAGTAGAGGGTTACCGTCGTCGCATATCAAGAAACTCTTCATTCTCGACAAGGATCGCTCTGCAACCGTCATCGAATCCCGAACCGACATCGCCATCAAATCAGAGCTATCCTTTACCACCAAGTCGGCCTCAGGCCATCTGGATGGCGATGCCGATTTTGAACTGGAATGGAATCCAGCCCATATCGAGCATGCCAGGGCACCATTTGTCATCGCCAGGAATGGCGACCACGAAGCCTATAGCTGTGGCTTGCCGCTGAAAGCCCAGCATGCCGTACTGCTCAAACGTCTGACGGTGCGCTGGCGCTGGGCCGGTGCCATGCTATTGAGGATGTCGGACAAAAATCTGCTGCCACCTGCCGCCATTACCGGTCTACGGCTCAAAAACCGGGAATTCGTGGTGTTACGCATCGGTGAAAACGAAGAATTTCAACAGGGCTCCATCACACTTGGCATGCCTGCAAGTCATGCGCCGACTGCGGATCAATTCCGTGTCGACTGGGAAGAGCCTGACCATCGAGATGTCTTAAACCCTTCTGAGGAATTGACACGCGCACTGGAGTTCTGCGGGCCAGGGCATGTTGAACTGCGAATCCCCTACCCCGCACCAGGTTATTGCTACTACTTGAGCTGGCCCATCTCGCAGGACGAAGAAGAGTACCGAAAAAACCGCGAGATCATGAAAACCATCCAGCTCTCTGCACGAGATCTTCAGGCCAAAGCATTTGAAATGATCACAAAAGGCATCCCGCCCGCCTGTATCCGGATCGCGCTGTATGCGCAGACCAAAGACAACGTGCCCTACCTGTATCGCCTGATCGATGATAACGACTCCCCTGATCAGCTCAACTTTTTCGATCCAAGAAGTCGTGCACGGGCTGCCATGTTTGGGGACGCACAAGTCATCAGCAGCGATATCGATGAAAACAATGACCTGCGTCAGGACGAATGCCTGGTCTTGTTCGCACCCGTTGTCACCTTCCTGGGCGATTGCGGCAATTGTCCAGCGCTGTTACGGGTAGCCGCAAAAACAGACAGCGGCCTGAAATGGCCAAGCGATGAACCGATCAACGAAAAAGTCTCCGCGTTCATTGGTACTGCCTATCTGGCTGCAGTCCATATTGCCTGGCTCGCCCAGTTTTATCACCAACGTTCTATCAATCCGATCCTGAAAGGACTACATGATGACAACTTCAATCAAGCAACGCTTAGCAAATAGGCCCGATTCAACAACCAAACGCATTTCGCAAAAAGAAAGCGCACACATCGTCAGTCTGAATCCCGGCCCAGGCATCCCGTTGTCCATGCTTTCGTCTGATATTCAGCAACGCCTTCGTGATGGGCAACCTGTATCGGAAGACGACTGGGGGTATGCGCTGCTTAAAAAGGATTGATCAATTGAGCAGATGGCCTCATCGGTCATGCCAGGTCGGCTCAGCATCATCAGCGTCACAACGCACAAAACCGGGCGGCAAGCACAAACAGTGATGGATATGCCCCGCCCGCTTCCGATACCATTGCCACCAGCACCAACCGGCCAAACCCTATCGGGCGCCCCGGCATTGCAACACGCCGGGCCGTCACCACAACTCAACGATCACATACCATGACATTACCCCGAATCATCACATTCGCCACGCTTCTGTTACCCCAAATCACCTTCGCAGCCTCCATCACTGGCACATTGATCGGCGGTGGTGGAATCGACGACATGCGCATTGTCGTCCAAGCCCCCAATGGCAAAAAAATCACAGCCTATTGCACAGACAAATGTGGCGACTGGTTTGAAGCAGACGCCAATGACATTTCATCCCTCAAAAAAGCACTAAAAGGCAAAACAGTCATCCTTAAGTACCAGGCCGAACCAAACCGGGACCGCATCGCCGGCCCCAGCTCAGACGAAACGCTCGTGTTTGTAAAACAAATTGAATTTATTCGGTCTGGGCGGGACTAACAGCCGCTAACAAAACCCAGCAAAGTGGTTCTGGTTAGGCGTGCAAACAAAGGCAGTACAAGCGTACGACGAGCTTGCACAACAACACCAGAAGGGTTTTGTTAGCGGTGCTAAGCTCTCCAACTTCATCCTGCACCAATATTGGTCAGAAGAAGCCGGAGACAGCTCGGCACAACACATGCCATCAAACAGAAATCAATACCTTAAACCAAGCAACTGCGTCATTGTCATTACACGCAAACTGGCAGTCGTACCCATCTATTAACTGTTAACCGCCATGGACATCCAAAGCCTTACCCACGCAATCTATGAAGATCTTGAGCCACAAATAGTCGCGTGCCGACTAGCTGATGGCAATCTTGTCATTGAGCTGGAATGCACCGACTGGAGCGGCTCCGCTCGGCGTCGCCTCTTTGAGCTGGTTTGTAGCCAAGTCAAGGAATCACATGTACTTATCGGAGAAGTCGGCTTCATCGACTTCGTCGACGAACATCCTGTCTTACTTGAACACACCGGCCCACAAGGGGGCCTCTACTTTTCGTCTAAGCCAGCCTGTCCCGCCGAAGTGTACTTGGTTGCTCACCAGGTATTGGACGACATCTTCAAGGGCTGGATCGAGCCGAGACACTTTCTCAATGGCGGGCCAAACAACATACACACGTATCTCGCTGGCGGATTCGGCCTGCTTGCAAATGGCCCGCTCGCTGCGCTGGCACCACTGTGCGAAGCAACCACCCCGTTGCTCAAGCTGAGCCTTGTGCAAACACACGTTGCCCAAGGAAGCAGCAAAGCACTGCTGCTAGGCTCCTGCTGGGTCGTTTGTGAAGCAGTCGCGGTGATTGAGCGTGGCGACTAACACTTCGTCAAAGCAGGGTCAGGCCTCAGGTTCGTGGCAAACCGCCTCGATATTGTGTCCGTCCGGACCAATGACGAAAGCCGCATAGTAGTTCGCGTGATAGTGCGGGCGCAGACCTGGCGCACCGTGGTCTTTACCACCCGCCGCCAAAGCTGCGCGATGGAAAGCGTCAACCTGCTGGCGATTCTTGGCCACGAACGCCAAATGAAGATGCGCTGGCTTCTCCTCGGTTTGGAACAGGCACAACGACACCTTACCCTCTGGCGGGCAAAGCTCGACACCGTACGCCGGCGCCCCCTCCGAAACAACAGCAACACCGAGCGGTTCAAGTGCCTTGCAGAAGAATGCTTTACTCGCTGCATAGTCGCTGACCCCAAACTTGACGTGATCAAACATGAACTCTCCTGAAGTGTATGGGCCTGCATGGGCCTGATAGTTATTCAATCACCCGCGGTGCCAGGCCTGATTCATTACGAAAACCAGCCAGGCATTTCGCGAAATTACAATCTTGCGTTCAAATCCAACACTTACCGCATCTCGTTACACACATCTTTTTAAGCATTCAAAAACAGTTGATTACAAGGAACCATTACCAATCCTTCAATAGCATTGCCAACGTGTTACATCAACGGCTTACGCAAACCAGCACCCTGCAAATTGCATGACGGGCATTTGCCCCATGGGTCGTAGGACAGTTGTTCCTTGACCGCGCCGCTGTCGTCGCTGAGGGTAATCACCGAGCCCAGGTGATCGCGATGGAAATAGGCGAGCTGCTGGGGGCCGGTGGCGGTTCAGTCGTGGATCAGGGCACTGACGTGATCCCAGTAAGTGATAAATTGTTAAAGAGCATCAACACCAATGCGGCCACAACGAGCGATGAATCCCGTCAAGCCTTGCCGAGCAGCGCAGCATGGGGCGGGAAGACGGCAAAAGTTGTTTGAGCGAAGCGAGTTCTTTTGCCGCCGCCCCAGGCGAGCCGCGCAGGGTACCCGCAATCAGCGGGCAAGGCGCACGGGGCGCCTTCTTTTGGGGACTTTTCTTGGCGAAACAAGAAAAGTCTCGCGTCTGCCGGGCGCAACCGGCATCTAATTGCAATTATCCGAAGCTGGACAGTTACACAAGCCCAACCAGTTTCGCTGCTTTCTTCTCAACCAAAATAGACCCCAGTGCTAGCATCTTAGGAAGCTCTACACGATCCTCCGCCGATACCTTTCTTATACACTCGTCGTCCAGCCATACTTCATCAGCAACGATACGTAAAGCTTTACCCTTTTGCGACTCTCTCAGCGCATCAAAACCTAACTCAGCCCATTTTCCCTTCCTAATTGGATCTTGGGTTGTATATAAATATAAATCAAATTCATCAGGCAAAATTTGCGGCATCACATCCCGCTCAGTCAGAATCTTACAAACCCCCAATAAAATAAGATCCTTAAAGTATTCAGACACATAAAGGACCTTTCCTACAACACTCCCCCCAGAGACGGGGATACCAATCACCATACCCACGCTTATATTCTTCTTCACTGTCCTATCCTTCTTAATGTCTCATCCCAAAGTTCAGTTGAAACTGCTTCACTATATTTTCTGGCATTTGGGTTAAATGGTGAATATGATCGATAAATATTCATCAGTGGCGTATCGGAGTTACGCAATACATTCCCACCATAATGATCAATCAGTGCTTGCTCAAGCCCTTTTGCCTGTGCTTTAGTCAGATTGTTTCTCCATATAATTTCACCAGCTAAGTGATCTTTCCCTGGTGTAACTTCGTGTTTCAGGAGTCTGTCTGGTGCATCCCCTCTACCGATATACCTGACTACATTATCCTCATCACGAAGCACATAGATTCCCTGACCATACAACTTATCATAACTAGCGCCTGTACCGCCTTTGACCGCCCCCTTCTCCGCCCCTCGCGCCACCTTCGCCAGCGTCGTCCCCTTGGTCAGCAGCTTCCCACCCGGCACCATGCCCAACACCATGCCACCCGCCTCGACCCAGCGATTGACCGGCTCGCCCGTCAGTAAATCCTTCCCGGTGACCACCTGCGCTGCCGATTTGGCCGAACCCAGTACCGGTACCAAGTCCAGACCCAGTGA
>NZ_SCOH01000059.1 GCF_005503445.1 Chitinivorax sp. B
TACCAAGCGCAAGGACAGTGTCGCGGGCAAACGACAGCGGGCAGCATGGGATCCGCGCTTCAGAACTGAGCTTTTATTTGATTAAACAAGGAGTAAAGTTCGATCCCGCCCTGACTTCAACGGCCAAAGGAGATTGAAACGATACGCTTCATTAGCTTTGGCGTAATGTAAGTCATTTCCTCACATAACGAATTATCATCCCTTCATACGTGCCATCCTGTTTCATTTCCGATAGCGCTTCATCGAACCGGTCCCGAATCGAGATCAGGTTTCTCCGCTTTGAAAAGGCAAGATAGCTCGGTACCTGTTCGACTTCTGGAGAAAGCTCTTTCACTCTATCCAGTACTCCCTTGGATGCCAAAATATCCAGCGCACCATATTTGTTGCTCACCAGAATATCAAAGCGCTTGGCAAGTAACTTGTCGATGTTCTGCTCACCAGTATTGGCTGGATCAGGTACTTTGATTTGACCATGTTTCACGGCCTCATCAAATACCTTGCCATAGCTCACCTTTCTCACCACGCCAAAGTTGTAACCAGCCAACCTGGATAGGTCACCATCGAAGTGAATGGAGGAATCTTTCAAGACAAACAGTGATACGGTTTGTGGCATTAATATTTCTTTTGAATAATCGGCAAATACTTCCCGTTCAGGCGTTTTGTAGGCAGTGAAAATGCCATCGGCTGAGCCGTCCTCAATCATTTTGATGGCACGAGCCCAGGGCAATAATGTGATATTGACGGGTTGCCGAATGCGACGGAATGCCTCATTGACGATGTCAACAACCAATCCTTTGACTACGCCATTCTCTTCATACTGATAAGGCGGATATTGCAGTGTGACAAGTTCAAGAGTCTGTGCACCAGTGAATGGCACGTACATGATGCAGCCAATCAACATCCACATGATTGCACGCCTCATCTCGACCTACCCCTCGTCCACCACGGCTGATTCTCGCTATATGAAATATAGTGGTGCCATCCCTAAGGCACCAACCTTTGGGGCGTTTTGTCAGGGCTCAGGCTATTGCTGTAATTCAACATTCCCATGTTTGCATGTATTGGCCCATGTGAATGAGCTATAAAAAAGAGGAGCACCACAGCGCACTTTTCCGTCATTCAGCATCCCTGATTCGTCATGCCCACCCATGGTGCGATGCGGCAATTCGGCATGCAGGGCGATCCGTCAGGAGGGCATATGAAACCACGTGTCGTTGCATTAGCAACCTGGGTCATTGGTGGGATGTGGCTTGCGACATCGCAGGCAGCAGGACCGGGACCAGAGAAAAAGCTGGAATCAATGATCGCACCAGACACGATCATCAAAGTAGTCAAGAAGGATACCTTGGCTGTACCTGTCGTCACCCAGCCTTGCCAGCCTGGCAAGTGTCCCTTTGCAGGGCAAAAGGTGACCATCATTGCGAACAAGGGCACCACTATCATGGGGCCGTTTATTGAAGCCAAGACTGAGTTTGAGGCTGCCACCGGGGCCAAACTTGAGGTGATTGGTGTCACATTGAACGAACACTTTGCCAATTTCATGTCGGATGTGACCAATGGCATTGGCAAGATTGATGCTTCGATTGCTGCAGCTTGGTGGGTGGGGGAACTGGTCGCGGGGGACTTCATTCTACCCGTCGACAAATACTATAAGGATTCGCGGTTCCCAAAGTGGGACATTGATGATGTCCTGCCCGCTCCACGGTCATTGCTGACCTATGGCAAACACAAGTACATGGTGGCTTATGATCATGATGGCCAAGTGTTTTACTACCGACGCGATTTGTTCAATGACGCAGCGCACCAAACCGCTTTCAAACAGAAATATGGTTACCCGCTGGCTATCCCGCAAACTTGGGATCAGGTACGAGACATTGCAGAATACTTCCATGGCAAGGATTTGAACGCCGATGGCAAACCCGATGCAGGTCTGACCATGCACCTGAAGGCCGGTGCTCAAGGCATGTTCCATTACATGTCGTTCTCGGCGCCGTATGTCATTGGACCTGGTAACCCGCATCTATACTGGTTTGATCCACAAACCATGAAGCCGCTGATCGAAAGCCCTGGCCATGTCAAAGCACTACAAGCGTTGATCAATCTAACCAAATTCGGTCCCCGTGAAATCCTGACCTGGGATCTGGGTGAAAGTTGGGATTACTTTCTGGCCGGCCGTGCAGCCATGACCTTCACCTGGGGAGACCTGGGGGCTCTGGCACAGAATCAGGGCAGCTACGTCAAAGGCAAGACCGGTGCCGCTCCCATTCCAGGCTCCATGGGTTACTACAATGTTGCAGGTAAAAAGTGGGTAGCCACCACCAAGCCCAATATTGTCGGCAATACTACCGGTGGTTCTTGGGCGGGCGTCATTTCCCGTTATTCGAAAGCACCAGAAGCCACTTATTTTCTGCTGGCCATGATGGCAAACAAGGAAAAGGTCCGTGTCTTTGCGGCGCAAGGGTTTGATGGTGTCGATCCTGGTCGCACCAGCCAACTACTTCCTCCTGACGGGGTCGCAAAGATTGATGATTATCTGAAGGCTGGCTGGGCCGAGGCAGATATCCGGGCATACTCAAAAGCCTATGCAGAAAACTACGCCAACCCGTTGCAAATGCCCTATTTGCGCATCCCCGGTGCTTACGCCTACTGGTTGGCCTTGGATATTCACCTGTTCGAAGCAGTCAGTGGGCAATTGACTGCCGAACAGGCATTGCGAGCAACCGCTGTCGATTTTGAGGAGATCACCACCCGCATGGGCCGAGACAAGCAGCGCAAGGTCTACCGCGCCTCTCTCGGTCTGTAGCACGGCTCCATTTGATGCGTGTCACTTGATGACCGATACCGAGAAGAACATGGATAGCACATCCGGTACATTCTCGCGCCGACGCGGCTATGAAGAATCCGGTTGGTTTCGATGGTTGTCGTTTCAATTGAACCACACCTTGCCTAGTGGGCTTAACCTAGGCGGCAAACTGAACATTGGCTTTGGCGTGCTGGTATTCATGGCACTGCTAGTGGTCGGGTTAAGTTTCATGGCCGGGTATGCTGTCACCCAGAAAATCGATTTGGCCGCTTCGGTCAGGTTGCCTGCTACCGTTGCCTCATCTCGGGCCGAGACCAATCTGTTGCGCATGCAATCCAGTCTGCGCGGCTATTTGGTACTGGGTGATCAGCAAGATACTGTTGCTTTTCACGATTATCGTCAAAAATTCGAAGCCAATCTGGCCGAGTTGCGAGCGCTTTCCACCAACTGGACCAACGCTGATGACCGGCAGCAGATCGAAGAGCTGGAAGCCTTGTATCGGGAATGGTCTTCATTACCAGATCAACTGTTCGCACTACATGACAATCCGCTGAAAAACCGCCCCGCTGTGTTCATTGCTCGCATGCAGGTGCAACCGCTGAAAGTGGCGATGTTGGGTGATATCGATATTTTGATCAATGTCCAGAAACAGCGCCTATCATCCCCTGTCAGTCGCGAAATACTCGCTGACCTGGCAGATTTTGAAACCACGTTTGATGCGATGACAGGCAATCTGATCGCCTACGCAGCCTCTGGCGAAATGAGTTTCAAGCTGAGCTATGGCCCCTATTTAACCGCCAATGCCGCTGTCTGGCGCCGCCTGCAAGCCAATCGCCGGCAGATGACCCGACAGCAGCAGACCATCCTGAGCGGCATTGCCTCCCGACGCCTGGAGTTAGCGGAAGCCAGTGAAAAAATCATCAGTATTGTCGTCAGCCAACATGCTTATGAAGACCTGTATCTGTACCGAACCAAAGTGGCGCCCATGGCCGAACGGATGCAGCAATTGCTGGATTCGGCAGCAATGGCTCAGCAGACTCAGCTCCAGGCTGACCAAGGTGATGCTCGCAACAGCTTGATCCGCGCCCGTCTGCAAACCCTGGCTGGGGGTGGGGTGGCTGCATTGTTGGGCGTAGTCCTGGCCATGCTGTTCCGTCACCAGATTGTGGGCCCGGTTCGACGCTTGACCCAAACCGCCGAGCAAATCACCAACGGTAATCTGCACGCTCGTGCCATCGTCGAGTCACACGATGAAATCGGTAGTCTTGCCCATTCGATGAATTTAATGACAACGCGCCTGAGCAGTACCATCGATGACCTGGAACAGCAAAGCCTGCAACTGGAAACCATGGTGGAAATCAGCCGACAACTGGCCAGCATTCTTGATTCACAAGACCTGTTACGACAGGTGGCAAAGTTGACCAAGCAGAGTTTTGGCTATATCTCAGTGCAGATATTGCTGATGGATGAACACCAGCACACCTTGTCCGTGGCAGAAACCATTGACGATGAACCCCGTGCAGAGGAATCAGCCCGTCCTCACCCCATCTCCCCCCTGGCACGCCAGGCAGGGTTGGAGGGTCGGCCAATCCTTCGTTGTGCGGACCAGACCAACTATCGATCGGAAATGGCCGTACCGATCATGATCGAACAGCGCATCGCTGGCGTCATCAACGTACATGCAGACCGGCCGCTGGGCCATCGCGATGCCAATCTGGTCCAGACACTGGCTCATCAGGTAGCCGTGGCATTGACCAATGCCCGCCTGTTCCAGCAAACACAACGTGCCATGGTGGCGGCAGAGATTGCCAACCAGGCTAAGAGCGAATTCCTTGCCAACATGAGCCATGAACTGCGTACGCCGCTCAATGGGATTCTTGGCTACGCACAAATTCTGAAACGTGAAGCCGATTTGACCCCGCACCAGAAAAAGGGCCTGACAATCATTCAGCAGAGCGGGGAGCACCTGCTACAGTTGATCAACGATATTCTGGATCTGGCCAAAATCGAAGCGGGCAGGATTGATATTCTTCCCTCCCCGCTTTACATACCGGGTTTTCTGGAAAATATCGCCAATGTGATCCGGCCACGTGCAGATCAAAAATCACTGGCTTTCACCTGTGAGCAGGACCATAGCTTGCCACTCACAATCCTGGCTGACGAAAAACGCTTGCGACAGGTGCTGATCAATCTGCTCGGGAACGCAGTGAAATTCACCGACCAAGGGCAGGTCTCGCTCCAAGTCAAGTTGATCACGACCAATATCGACGGCGCATGTGTACTTCGTTTTGAGGTGAAGGATACCGGTATCGGTATCTCACCAGATCAGCTTGGTCATCTGTTCCAACCATTCGAACAAGTAGGTGAACAACGGCGTCGAGCCGAAGGCGCCGGGCTTGGACTATCCATCAGCCATCAACTGGTACATGCCATGGGCAGCGAGATTCAAGTTGATAGCCAGTCGGGTGTGGGGAGCCGATTCTGGTTCGACTTGTCGACCGTATCCATCGACACCTCGCTCCCCACACAACACGAACCACTGGCAGGGGTCACCCGCTACCTGGGTGCCGCCAAACGCATTCTGGTAGTGGATGACAACGATGATAACCGCAAGGTCATGAAGGATATGTTGGCCCCACTGGGCTTCGACATACGTACCGTACCATCTGGTGAGGCGGCGTTGGCGCTGGTCGAACAATGGCAGCCCGATGCCATTCTGATGGATCTGATCATGCCTGGTGGCATGAACGGCCATGATGCCACCCGACAGCTGCGCCGGAATCCAGCCCTGGTTGATACCGTGATTATTGCGGCATCAGCCAGCGCGTTCGAAAAAGATCAGGCAGAAAGCCTGACCGCAGGTTGCAACGCCTTCATCAGCAAACCCATTCATCGCGAGCACCTGCTGGCGTTGTTACAGCATCACCTACAGCTGATCTGGGAGATGGCTCCTGCATCAGATGCCTCTCCGATTTCCAATCCCACATGGATATGGCCAACTACGGACGAGCTACAACAGTTGCAACGAATGCTGAGAGCCGGTGACCTACATGGTATTCGGCACTGGGCAGATCGATTGTCGACACACAAACCAGCTTGTGAGTCCTTCGCCCAAAAGGTACATGAGATGGCGATGCAGTTCGACGAGAAAGGGCTTCAGTCGCTGCTTTCGATGGCGGAAGGAACTGTTCCATCATGACTCATGCCCTTGAAGCTTATCAATTGTCTGGGCGACAACGTACCACCATCCTGGTGGTGGATGACAATCCAACCAACCTCAGCGTGATCTGCGACTGCTTGGAACAAGCAGGTATTCGTACCCTGGTTGCACAGACCGGCGAAGCAGCATTGGAACGAGCCGCCCTCATGTTGCCACAACTGATTTTGCTGGACGTGATGATGCCCGGTATGGATGGCTTTGAGACGTGTCGTCGGCTTAAGCAGAATGAGACGACCTCAGCCATACCGGTGATATTTCTGACCGCACTGGCGGCCACAGATGAAAAATTGAATGGCTTTCGTGCGGGTGGGGTCGATTACCTAAGCAAACCGATCCAACAAGATGAACTACTAGCCCGTATCCACACTCATTTGCGGCTAAGCGACCTAACCCAGCAGTTGCGCCGCGCCAATGAAGAACTGGAAGCCTTCAGCTATTCTGTCTCACACGATCTTCGGGCACCGCTGCGGGCCATTGATGGCTTCAGTGATCAACTGCTGGACGAATATGGACAGGTGCTGGATGAAGAGGGTCGTTTCTACCTGTCACGGATCCGTCACGGCGCCCAGCGCATGAGCAATCTGATTGATGATTTGTTGAATCTGTCACGGGTGGGTACAGCCACGCTGAATATGGTCCCGGTTAATCTGAGCGAGCTGGCGAACAATATTGTTGCAGAGCTGGCCAGTGCCAATCCGCAACGAACGGTCAGCGTTACCATCTCGCCGAATCTGCTGGCTCGGGGCGATCTCAGATTACTACAGATCGCCCTGCAGAACCTGCTCAACAATGCCTGGAAATACACAGCCAAACGGACAGATGCCCAGGTGATCTTTAGCCAGTTCGAACAGGCAGGTCACAACGGATTCTACATTCAGGACAATGGCGTTGGATTCGATATGGCTTACGCCAGCAAGCTATTCAAGGCATTCCAGCGTCTGCATGCTGACAGTGAATTTGAAGGCACCGGGGTCGGCCTGACCATCGTCCGTCGCATCATAGAGCGACACGGAGGTGAAATCTGGGTGGAGGCAGCCGTAGATCAGGGAGCCACATTCTATTTCACGCTACCTGATGCCCTGCATCCACCAACATTGAATGGTGGCACCACGCTGCTAGGCACTTGACGAACTGATCCACTCTCCAATTCAAATGGTATTTCACTGGGATGACCCAGCCAGCCCTGACAGAGTACCAGAACAAACAAAAAGGCGACCTGTCGATCGCCTTTTTATCATCGCATCCAAGTAGACTTATGCGCGCTTCTTGAATTCGTTGGTACGGGTGTCGATTTCGATCTTGTCGCCAATTTCAACAAAAGCCGCAACCTGGATTTCATAGTTAGTACCTTTCAGGCGTGCGGGTTTCAATACCTTGCCTGATGTATCGCCACGCACGGCGGGTTCGGTGTACTCAACTTCACGAACGATTGTGGTCGGCAGCTCAACAGAGATAGCCTTGGCATTGTAGAAGGTGACTTCGCAGATGTCTTCCATGCCATCGCACAGAAAGTTCATGACGTCGGACATGTTCTCGGCTTCAACTTCATACTGGTTGAATTCGGTGTCCATGAACACGTACATCGGGTCTGCAAAGTAGGAATAGGTACATTCCTTCTTGTCCAACGTAACAACGTCGAACTTTTCATCGGCCTTGTAAACCAATTCAGAACCGCTGCCAGTCAGCAGGTTCTTCAACTTCAATTTCACCACTGCAGCGTTACGGCCGGATTTATTATATTCGGCCTTTTGTACGACCATCGGATCGCTGCCGATCATCACGACGTTACCGGAGCGGAGTTCCTGAGCTGTTTTCATGTTGCGTCCTAATCTTGCCTAATCAAATCAGAGGTTTGCTAGTTGCCGCCCTGTGCAGCAACGAAAGAAAACTTTGAAAAACATGGGATTATAACTTGCTTTCCACAAAACATGCCAGATTGCCGGCCAAGTCACCCAGCTGGTGCAGCTGACAGGCCCAGTGCTGGCTGTGTTGCGTCAAAGCATCAGTTTGAGCCCGGAAGCCTGCCCAGGAAGCAACAATGTCGCCATCGCCATTCCAGGCATGCCAACAGCGACGTACCACATCGAGTTCCGGTAGATTGACCAGATATCGATCCAGGAAAATATCCAGTTTGACACGATGCGCGTCATCCGCCTGCGGATAGATATGCCAGACAAATGGGCGCTGCGCCCATTGTGCCCGCACGAAGGAATCTTCACCACGCACGAAATTGATATCGCACGCCCACAACAAGCGATCGTATTCCGGTTGTTCGGTAAAGGGCAGTACTTGGACAATCAGATTGCCTTGTTGGGTAACTTGCCCGACAGCCAATGCATGCCCATACCAAGTGGCCAGTTGCTCGGTCGCCCGTCCTTCCGGCACCAGTAATCGGGTCAGGTTCGGCCCATCAACCCAGGTCTGCAACAAGGCCGGCATGGCCGGATTATGGTAACTGAACAATGAGATGCGCAGTTCGCCCGGTTGTTTCGCCGGCACATTCAAACGTTGCCAGAAGGTGGCTTGCACATCGGTATCAAACGCCGCCCGCGCTGCCAACAGTCCCGTTTCACAAAGCAGCCCACCACTCTGCGTCGTAAATCCCGGGAAAAAGAAGTACTTGGTCAACGGCAGCCGTGGATGGCGGGATGCCATGCCATGGCAATCAGCCACCCAGTCTTCTGCACTGAGATATTCCAGATTCAACCACACTGGCGGTATGGCTCGTTGGGCCATCGCGGCCAGATAGGTCGCCGGCAATTCGCAGGCAAAGGCCTCGACGACGACATCGGCAACCATTTCTGCATCCCAAGTCGGGAAGTCCGCCATCCAATGACGAATGTCAATCCCGTCTACCCGCTGTCCATCGACATTAGCCTCGACGGCTGGGCAAATGCGATGGAAGCTGGCCAGATCATCCACCCATAATCTGACCTGCTCACCCCGTTCGGCCACGAGCTGACGTGCCAGACGCCAGCACACCCCAATATCGCCAAAATTATCGATGACGGCGCAGAATATGTCCCAGCGTTGCATGGTGCTTACTGTGGCAACTTGAGCTGATAGCCACTCAGAAATGCCGACAGGCTGCCCGCCTGTGCCTCACGTGTGGCAACACACATATCGATCTGCTCCAGCGATTGCGCCAATTCACGTGGCCCGCCTTCATACTTGTGGATAATTCCCTTGAAAAAGCCATCGACCTCATTGCGTATCTTGGTGCTGCAGGCATTACCGAAAAAGGTCGGTACCGTGGCGGCAAAATCTTTGGGTAGACTGGCCATCAACTTGTCGAAATGGCCCTGCACAAATTGCCAGGCCGCCTCAGATGTAGCAGGGTGAAATGCAGCCCCGTTTACCAGCGCAATGGATTCACGGCTATCAAACCGGCTGTCCAGCGCCACTTTCAACCCTTTGGCCAACTGCGGTGGCTCGCGGAAGGCGCCGAGTGCTTCCAGCAACGAACGACGCTCACGCATGTTTTTGGTATTGGCAGCCGCTTCAATATAGGTATCCAACAGTGCAGCACCACCCGAAATAGCAGCCGTACGTAGTACCTGACCAATGATGGAGGCATCCACAGACTTGCGATCATCCAACCATTGCCGTGCCAACCGGCTGGCTTCGTCACGCAGGCTGCCATCCAGCCCTGCATCGGCCACAAACGGTACCAAGGTTCCACGCAACAATTCGTCGTCGTCCGATTCTTCCGGCTTGCGGTTAAAACCCAACACCCTTGCCCGCGTGCCGAACGATTGCTGCACATACCGGGCGAACAATGCATGCTGAGTGGAATCCAGCATGCTGTGAGCCCGTATGGCGATACGCAAGGCAGCTTCCACGACTTCACGACGTGAGTGATCGGCATACTTCTGAGCCAATTGCATTGCATCAGCAATCGGCAGGTCACCTGATTCGATCAACGCATGGGCATCATCAAGACCCGCTACGATTTCTGCCACACCCAGGCGTTTGGGGTCATCCATCAATGACGCCAACCCGCCAGGCCAATAAACCGGGCGGTAATAACCCACGCCACCCGGGTTGGCTTGCAACCATTGCGGGCAGGTTGCCAACGGTTTATTGGACTCCAACTTGGCCATCAATTTGGGCTCATCCATGACGGTGCAGGTTCGAACTTTGGCAACACCATCAGCGAAACCGTAACATGCTGGCAGCGCCCAACGCTGATCCGGTGACAAGTTGGTGCCCTTGGAGACAAACCGGCTTTGTTGCAATTCGACCAGCGGGATCGGGTCGCAACGCAATGTGACATTCAAGCGCGGGATACCGGGTTGTTCGATGAAGCTTTCAAAGGATTTTGCCACCTGTGGATCTTGCGCAGCCAACGCATCGATAAAATCACGTGAGCTGGCGTTGGACCAAGCATGCGTGCTCATGTACCGACGTACCCCGTCACGAAACTTGTCCTCCCCCAGCCAACGCTCATACATCGCCAACACGGCCTGCCCTTTTGAATAGGTAATGGCATCGAAGGCGTTACCTAAGTCATGCTGGCTATTGACCGGCTGGTGAATCTTGCGGGTGGAAGGTAAACGGTCGGCCTGCATGGCACTGCGACGGGCGACGACATCCTCGACATCGAGATTCCATTCAGGCTTCACTTGCGCCGTGATCTTGCTGGCCATCCATGATGCAAACGACTCATTCAGCCAGATATCGTCCCACCATTTCATCGTGACATAGTTGCCGAACCATTGGTGTGCCAACTCATGGGCAGCAATGCTGACGTAGCGGCGCTTGAAATAGGCAGTTTCTTCATGCGGGCGGGCCAGCAGGACGTTGCTGCGGTAGGTAATCAGACCCGGGTTCTCCATGGCGCTGAAACCCATGGTCATCGGGATCACCAGACTATCCAGTTTTTCGTAAGGGTACGGCATGCCAAAGTAGCCTTCCAGCGCCTGTAGCACGGCCGGCGTGTTTTCCTTGGCGTAACGAGCCTCTTGCGCACGACCTCGCGGTGTGATGTAGCGCACCGGCACGTTTCCAACCATCCCACCATCCAGCGCATCAAACGGGCCAACGCCAAAGGCAACCAGATAGCTTGGCAACGGCTTGGTCGGTGCAAAGCGCACCTGTTTCATGCCTTTACCCAGGTCACGTTCGCCCACAACTGGCGTGTTGGCCACGGCCATGTGCTGTTTCTTTACATTCAAAGTCAGTTGCCAAGGTACTTTCCAACCCGGCTCATCAAAGCACGGAAAGGCGCGACGTGCGCCCGTGGCTTCAAACTGGGTCATGGCGTACCAATCTTCACCCTCTCTCTGGGTGAATACGCCATGGATTTCCTTGCGACTCATCTGGCCGGCAAAATCCAGTTGCAGTCGAGCCGGGCCGGGCTTCAATGCCTCACGGAACCGCAACAGGACATATTCCTCTCCTTGCGGCACAACCTTATCCACTCTCACGGCCTTGCCGGCCATCAGTAGCCGCCCCTGCTTGATACTGATCGCCTCCGCATGCATGCGAATCTCACGGACCGGAGCATTGATCACCAATGCGATATCGACCTTGCCAGTATGCTTCTCACCTTCCGGAATGATGGTGAGTTCCAGTTGATAGCTCTTTGGGGTAACGGCATCCCCCAGTCGCATCGGAACGTCATCTGCCCAAGCGAATTGACAAGCCAGCACCAGCAGGGAAACGGAAAAACAGCGGGCAAGCAGACGTTTCATGTAGCTCCCTCAAATCATGTTGTTGTTTGAATAGGCATCAGGCCATATTGATTCGGCACGAGGGGCAGATAGATCGCGTGTGACGTTCGGCATCACAGGTTGTCGGTACAATCGAGGAAACGCGACCGGATTCGATCCGCGTTGAATATCGGATACCCTGCCACCAGCCCAATGCGGCCAACACTATAGCAGAAGCGGCCCTGACCCTGCTTGACAGCAATATCCCCAATGCCTTGGCAAACACTGAACATCGTACAACATCGAGATTGACGAATATATACAAGCCGCATTGATAGCGGGCTGCAATCAAATCTGATGCTCGTCAAAACGTATGCACAAAATACTTCGCATTTTGGCAAGCACTACCTATGCTTGTTGCAAATAAAACTCCGGAGACAATCATGACAACCTATTTCAACCAGATCGAGGCATGTGTCGACCAAGTCATTGCCAGCGTCGGCCCCCACATCATTCTGGGCATCCCATTGGGGATTGGCAAACCCAACCCGTTTGTAAATGCATTGTATCGACGGGTGAAAGAACACACTGGCTACAGCCTGCGCATCATCACTGCTTTGTCGCTGGAAAAACCCAAGGGCCACAGCGAGCTGGAAAGCCGCTTTGTCGAGCCCTTTGTTGAACGTGTCTTTGGCGACTACCCGGATCTGGACTACGTCGCCGATCGCCGGGCGGGCCATTTGCCACCCAATGTGGAAGTACTTGAATTCTTTCTGAAGACAGGTGATTACCTCGACAACCCGGATGCACAACAGAACTATCTGTACAGCAACTATACCCATGTTGCGCGTGACATGATGCTGCAGAATGTAAACGTGTTGGCACAGGCAGTTGCTGCCGAGGGAGAAGGCGATCAGCTGACATTGTCCCTGTCCAGTAACCCGGATGTCACGCTGGATATACTGGACATGCTAGCGGCAGAACCCAGCCGTCAGGTATTGGTAGTCGGTATCATCAACCGCAAACTGCCCTTCATGCCGAACGACGCGCAAATCAGTCCGACCCGCTTCAACTTTCTGGTGGACGATCCCGCAGGTACCCATGATCTGTTCGCGCCACCCAATATGAAGGTCAGCCTTCAAGATTACGCGATCGGCCTGTATGCCAGTTCACTGGTCAAGGATGGTGGCACCTTGCAGATTGGCATTGGCTCGCTGGGTGATGCAATTGCGCATTCGCTGATCATGCGAGATCAGCAAAATGACAGCTACTGCAAGATCATACAGCAGATCTACGATACCAAGGTTCCAGCCTGCATTGAATTAGGTCGCTTCGAACAAGGGTTGTATGGTTGCAGCGAGATGTTTGTGAACGGTTTCATGAAATTGATCGATGCGGGCATCGTGCGACGGCAGGTATTCAACGATGCCGATCTGCAGCGGCTGGTCAATTCCGGGGAGATCACAACCCAGGTCACACCAGCCATGCTGACCATTTTGCGTGACAAGCAGATCATCAACAGTCAGTTGACCGAGCGGGATGTGACTTGGCTGAAACGATTCGGTATTTTCAATGATCAGGTCACATGGCGAGATGATTCCATCTCAGTCCCTATTGGCCGCTTGTCGGGGAATCTGGTCGACCCGGTCAATTTTGACAAAGTCTGTCAACATTGCCTGGGCACTCAGTTGAAAGGCGGCATCATCATGCATGGCGGCTTTTTCCTGGGCCCGCGTGATTTCTACCAACGTTTACGGGACTTGGACAAAACCACCCTCAATCAGATTGGCATGAGCCGCATCAGCTTCATCAATCGCATTTTCGGTCACGAAGAACTGGTAGGGGCGCAGCGCCGCGATGCCCGCTTCATCAACACCACCATGCTTGTGACGTTGCTAGGCGCAGCTTCCAGCGACAGCCTGGAGTCCGGTCAGGTTGTCAGCGGTGTCGGGGGGCAATACAACTTTGTCGCCATGGCCCATCTGTTGCCGGATGCCCGCTCAATCCTGATGCTAAGGGCCAGCCGTACGCGACACGGCAAGTTGATCTCCAACATCGTCTGGAGTTATGGCCAGACTACTATCCCGCGACACCTGCGCGACATTGTGATCACCGAATATGGGGTGGCCGATTTACGTGGGCAAAGCGATGCAGAATGTATCAAACGCTTGCTGGCCGTGGCCGATTCACGCTTTCAGGATCAGTTACTGGAGCTGGCCAGGAAAAATGGCAAGATCTCACATGAATACGAGATTCCCGAGGCACAGCGCAATAATCTGCCGGCGACGCTGGAAAGCCGACTACGGCCATGGCGACAGTTGGGCTTGCTACCAGATTTTCCGTTCGGTACCGATTTTACCGAGGACGAGCTGGTGATCATCAAAGCCCTGCGCAAGTTGAAAGCCTCTACCGAAAATCCGCTGGAGTTGATTGGCACTGTGATCAAAAGCTTGTTAGGCGACAACATCGTACCGGAGAAATATCTGGAGCGCCTGGGACTCGACGAGGTCGACGGGCTGAAGCAACGATTGATTCGCCGGTTGTTTGTTGGCAATCTGGGCTGAGCACCAGGGTCGGCAGCGCCTGACAAGCTTTGCTTACCCCATTTCAGGCCCATTCGTCGACATGATCCGACTGATCGCCGGCCCGTCGGTTGTACTTGCGACGATCCCCCCATTGCCTTGGGTCCAGCACCAGCGACAAAGGTTGGTGACGGCGGCAATGTTGGCGTCGGTCCTGCCCGTTACGACGCTCCTGGACAGGCTTTTCTGGCTGTTGGGGTGGCGGTGGTACTGGCGAGACGACCGGGCGATAGACCAAAGGCGGCAGGCTGCGTGGCTCCACCGGGGAAGCCGCCCGTGCCGATTCTGTCGCCGTGACGCTCAGTCCTTCGCGCAACGGCCGAGTCGTTGTCGGTAGCGGCGGAATACGCATTGGACACCCCTTGGCGTGTTTTGCTGAACGCTGATCGATGGTGCATTTCGCACCATCCAATTCTGACAAAACTCAGCGAAGCGCTGCGGGTCAGGCATGCAAACAAAGATAGTAGGTACGGTAGGTCTGCACAACAACGCCAGCCGAGTTTTGTCAACAAGCCTGATTGCGATCATCCCCATTATTGTAAAACTTGACTAGGCCCAACCAATCAAGTGCTTCTTGAACATGGTTTCACCATTTCCCCCAAAATGATCAGTACTAGCCGGTCAAGAGGCAATATGCAGTAGACCGCTGACACGTTCATCGGGTTCATTCGTTGTCGAGTGAACCATCAATCCGTACCAGATACCGGCCACTGGTTTGACCTGCCAACATGCGTTGGCCGATTGCCTCGATGTCGGCCAAGCCAACCTCGTGGGTCACACTCGCCAGTTTGTCCCAAGGTATCAATGGCAAATAACGTTGCCATACAGCCTGACGAACCGCCATGGGACACATCACCGAATCCACCCCAGCCAACGTGATGCCGCGCAGGATGAATGGCATCACCGTCGTATTCAGTGCATGGCCCGCTGCCAGGCCGCAGGCTACTACCACACCACCATAGCGTATGCGCGGCAGCAAGCCAGCCAACACGGCTCCTCCAGCCGTATCAATGGCTGCAGCCCAGGTTTCCGACTCCAGTGACCTGGCGGGCTGTGTGAACAGATTGCGATCCATTACCCTACTGGCGCCCAACGCTTGCAGCCAAGCATCATGGTCGGCCAGCTTACCGGTTACCGCAACAGTCTGATAGCCCAGCACGGCCAGCAACATCAGCGCCACACTGCCTACTCCGCCCGTGGCACCTGTCACCAGCACCTCGCCCTGCCCCGGCAGCACGCCTTGTTGCTGCAAGGTATGAATACACAGCATGGCGGTGAAACCCGCTGTTCCAATGGCCATGACTTGCCTAGGTGACACTCCATCGAGCACAGGCTGCAACCAGTCCGCCTTGAGCCGTGCGTAGCCGGCGAAACCACCGCTATAGCGTTCTCCCACCCCCCATCCGGTCGACATGACCGACATGCCAGGAACAAAACGTGAATCGGTCGATGACACGACCTCACCCGCCAGGTCCACCCCGGGTATCATCGGCAGTTGGCGCAGGATCTTGCCTCGACCGGTAATGGCCATTGCATCTTTGTAATTGATGCTGGAATAAGCCACCTTCACCAGCACCTCCCCTGGTGGCAAATCATCCAATGTGTGTTGCGACAGGCTCACTGCCTGGCCACCAGCTTGCTCGGTTGCCCACCATGCTGAAAAACTGATCATACCCACCTCGTTTGGTTGTGACGGATAGATGTGTTGCATCGCAACCCATTGTGATCGCGCCTATCAGGCTGCCAGCAGCATAGAACCCACCTTGGCAACTGGCAACCTGTCCCGCGCATGGCCCATGAAAGTTCGACCCGTAGCACCTACACTGAAGTATCCAGTACTTGTGATGTGTCAATGATCATGCAAGCCCGATCTGTTTATACCTTTACCCCCGAACCCTATCGTGCCGGGCTCGAAATCGGCGAAGCCCTGCGTGACATTCAACCCGAAGTGGTTTTCCTGTTCTGCACCATACATTACGGCCAGTCTGCCGAACTGGTCGAAGGGTTGTATGACGCACTGGAAAACGATCGGCTGGTCGTCATCGGCAATAGCGGGGATGGCATCTATGAGACCCGCCGGGCCAGCAATACTGGTGTCACAGCCTTGGCACTGAACAGTGGTGGCGAAGTGCAATGGCAGGTGGTATACGCCAGTAATCTGGGGATAGATCCAGCTGCTGCCACGCAGCGGGCACTGGCAGCCTTACAGGATAGTCGACCCGGCGAGTCCCCAGCACTGCTGTTTTTGTCTGCCGATTTTCATGCCGATGCCAGCGAAATCGAACGGGAATTGCTCAAGCATGTGGCCGTACCGGTGGTAGGTGGCTTTGCTGCGGACGACAACCGGATGTTGACGTGCTTCCTGTTTGCCAATCGCCAGTTGCTGCAGGATGCGATCGTGCTGTTGGGTGCGTACGGCCCCATTCGCTATGCCATCCGGGTCGCCAATACCTTGTCCCCCATCGGTCAGCCTGGTTTGGTGAACGATGCCTGCGGTACCAATGTGAATACCATTGATGGCCTGTCAGCTATGGATTTCATCGAGCGTGAAACCGGTAAACCCGTCTTGCAGACGGATCGCGGCGTAGTGTCATTGATGGTGATCAACCCCACTGACCCGGCCCAGCGCCGGATACGGTCGATTGTGCCGGATTTCAGCGAAGAAAACGGCCACCTCGGATTGTATGGTGGGATTGAGCAGGGACAAACGGTACAAGTCTGCCTGGCCAGCCCGGAAGCCCTGATCCAGGAAGTGTATGCCGTGGCCGACCAAGCCAAGTCGCTAGCCTTCACCCCTCAAGCGGCACTGATCGTCAGCTGCGGTGGCCGCAAGACACTACTTGGCGCCCAGGTAGAACATGAAATCCGGGCCTTGTCACAAGCATTTCCCGATGGCTTGCCATTGGCCGGATATCCTTCATTTGGCGAAATTGGCCCATTGCCGCTGGCCGATGGTTATACACGCAGCCTGTTTCACAATATGAGTTATGTGCTGCTATTGCTGGGCTAGATTCTCAGCTTGTACGAATAATGATAATCGGGCCAAGCCCCAAATGAATTGGACCCCCACCACCGATGCATTTACTCAGTACCTTGACGCCCCCGCCACCGGGATTTGTCTTCGAACAACCGACCAAGCGTCTGCTGCTTGGCCGGCCATTAGGGGTCTTCACCGATCACCCGGATACCCTGGCCGCAGCAGTACCGGACTATCGTCGCCGCATGCAGGGGGTCATTGCCACGCTGGGCCCATTGTATCAACATCAACGCCTGTCCTCCTTGTTGTGGCATCTGCAGATTCCGGAGCACAACCTGAGCGATCTGCAATACATGGTCCATACGATGCTGGACATGGTGGCGAATACCATTGCCGGGCATGACAATATTATTGAATTGACCCGTTTGACCGAGCGGGCTCAATACGATCTGGAGATGATGCGCGGCGATTACCAGCGTGTCACAACCCGCCTGCAACAGCAGGTCGCCACACTGAAATCGGCGCAAACGGCTCTGCAGGCCAGCGAGTTGCGCTTGAAACAGATCATCAACATGTTGCCGCAATGGGTCTATGCCACCGCCCCAGGCGGCCTCATCATGCTGGTCAATAGCGCCTTCGCAGATGCGTTGATGCGTCATGAAGACCAGATCATCGGCCAGACCGAGGCCGATTTGGGTCTGCCAGCTGATTGGCTGGCCGCATCTCATGCGGGTGACGAGCAGGTAATGGTCAGCGGTGAAACATTGCTGCTGCCAGAACTGCCAATGGCAGATGGCCCGACCCAGGTGCGTTGGTATCAGGTCACCAAGCTGCCATTGCACTTGGCCGGTCACCCCTATGCGGTGCTGACGGTTGCCACCGACATCACCGCCCGCAAAACCTACGAGCACCACATCCTGCGCATGAACGAGGAATTGGAGCAACGGGTGAGCCAGCGAACAGAGGAACTGGAAGTCGTGAATCGGGAGCTGGAAAGCTTTGCCTATTCTGTGTCACATGATCTGCGTTCGCCGTTACGCGCCATCATCGGCTTCAGCCAGGTACTGGTGGATGAGGCCGCAGACCGCTTGAATGACGATGAACGGCAGCTGCTGAAGCGCCTACAGGTCAATGGCTTCCGGATGAATCAGCTGATTGATGACCTGCTGGCCCTGGCCCGCGCCACTCAGATGCCGTTACACCGGCAAACGGTGGACGTCACCACGTTGGCTCGTGAAGTCACGCATACCTTACTGGCAGATCACCCCCACCTTGCCACCGCAACCGTCGATATCAGTGAAGACATGACCGCCCCAGCCGATGCTCGCATGCTGCAAGTGGTGCTGGAGAACCTGGTCAGCAATGCACTAAAGTTCACCCGCCAGTGCCTACACCCACATCTCACCATTGGCACTCAGGTGATAGATGATGAGCCAGTGTTTTTTGTTGCTGACAATGGGGCAGGATTCGACATGCAGTGGGCACAACGCCTGTTCACACCGTTTCAACGACTTCATGCCGATAATGAATTCGAAGGCACTGGTATCGGTCTGGCAACCGTCAAGCGGGTCATCACCCGTCATGGCGGGCGTATTTGGGCAGACGCCGCTGTAGGAAAAGGAGCAACCTTTTATTTCACCTTACCGGCCGCAGAAAACGGCAACGTTTGACTGGCAGACAATTCGATACCGGTTAGGCGACAACAATAAGATCAGCGTCCAAACTGGGCCTGAAATCGCCGCTCACCGATTGCCAGCTCAGGCAGCTTGACATCACCAAGCGTGCGTTCTATCGCCATCAGCCGATCCGCCGGGGCCGGATGGGTTTTGAACATGAGTGACAAGGCACGATCGCCTGGTTTACGTTGTTCGATCTTTTGCAATACAGCCATCAACGCGAACGGGTCATAACCGGCCCGTGCAGCCAGAATGACGCCCATCCGGTCTGCTTCGAACTCGTCCCCCCGATCCAGCCCACGGGTATACAACTCCTGAGTGGTGGCAAGAAAACGCTTGGCCATTTCCCCCTTCATTGCATCACCGCTGCGATGGCGATAACGCTCGGCAGCAAAACCAACCAGCTCACTGAAAGCCTGTTGCGACGAGCCACTACGCATGGCCTTCAAATGATGCTGACGCAGCACATGGGCAATTTCATGCCCAAGCACCCCGGCCAGTTCAGCCTCGTTCTCCATCAGATTGATCAATCCTCGCGTCACGAAGATATAGCCCCCCGGCGCAGCATAGGCATTAATATTGGTATCATCCAGCACACCAAAATGCCAAGCCAGCTCGCGCCGTTCAGTCTGATTGGCTACCCAACGACCAACCCGGTTCACATAACGTTGCAAAGGTTGGTTGGGATCAAGCCGGGCAGCGCCCAACAATACGCTGGCCACACTATGACCCATCGCCACTTCTTCTGGCTCGGTATAGTCGCGGTTTGCTTCCACCACCTTGGAGCCGGCATTGACCAAGGCTTGAAGGTTGAAGCCATTGATGGTGGGCAGCTGCGCACCTTCACAGCCCCACAACAAGTACAACAGTGTGAAGGCCGTTGCGGTCGATTTTGCGGTGTTCATGGCCTGGCCTCCGTCATGGTACGTTGCGATAACCCAGCTCAATGGCTTGCAAGCCACCTTCCTGTGCAAACCGATTGGCCTCGGCCGGGCTGACGGTCAATGCCTCCATTCGCGCCACTTCAGGCAGATTGGGCTGAGCCCGGCGCAGTTTTTCCTCATCCAACCCCCGTACCCCGGTGGTGGGTGTAGCAGCGGTACGGCCGGTCAGCACTGTTGCCAAGTCTTGCCCGCCACGAGGACGCGCACCCGCATCGGACAGACGTACATCCAGCAGCTTCACCCAGCCCGTCCGCTGCTCAACCACGGCCTGATACCATCCCCCTTGTCGCTTCTGCAACATGACAGATTTGTCCCGTACCAGATTCATCACCGCGGCCGCTGATGGACTGGGTTCCTGACGTAAAACCGTATCACGCACGGTCACCGCCACATCGTCAGCACGTGACGGCGGTTGCCAAGCCAGCACCCCAAGCAAGATACAACCCACCAGCGTTCTCATGAGCGCCTCCTCGGCTCAAAAAGATGAATGTCAGCATGACGGCCCTTGACCACATGCCTTCCCATATCGTGAAAATCGAAAATGTCGGAACAGGCCCGACGGGTGTCGTCGGATACCAAGATGGGCGCCAACCCTTTGGTCAGGCCCTCGATGCGACTGGCCAGGTTCACCGTATCGCCGATCACAGTGTAATCATAGTGCATCTGTGAACCGATCATTCCGACAACTGCCGGGCCGGTATGAATACCTACCCCCATGTCGAACAGCTCCCCCTCCTCTCCCAGTTCGGCACGAAACTGCTGGAGTGCATCACGCATGTCCAGCGCAGCCCGGATTGCATGTTCAGCCTGCTGAGGATCGTTGCCAGGCGCTCCCCAGAACGCCATCACCGCATCGCCGATGAATTTGTCGAGTGTGCCACCGTGACGGAAGATGATGTCCACCTGCATTTCGAAGTAACGATTGAGCAACATCACTACCCGTTCCGCAGTGTGCCGCTCTGCCAAGGTGGTAAAACCGCGAATATCGGAGAACAACACGGTCAAGGTACAGGATTTGTTCAATGCGGCAGGTGCCAGCTCACCCGCATCCATCAGGCGACCGACAACCTTGGGGTCGAGGAAACGACTGAAAATCGACAGCATACGCCGTCGCGCCAGATACTCGCGTGCACCGGTCTGCATGGCCAGTGCAATATAACCCGCCCAGCCCGTTCCCAATACCGTGCCCGCCGGCAACAACCAGCGCTGCCCCAGCAGCCAATAACTGACCATCAGCAGCGCCAGGCTGATCGTCAACATGGCTGAACCCGTTACCAGCAGCGCGCGCGGGTAGTTACCGGCACTACCGGTGAACAGTAGCCATGCCATCAACAGCATGCTGCCGCTGCAGGCTGCTGGAAAAAACCAGTGCATTGGTCGCAGATCGTTACCGTTCTTCAGGTTATCGATCGCCGTGGTGAGAATGGCCACCGCAGGATGCTGGCTGGCAATTGGTGTCGGGCGGAAATCATATAGACCGGATGCACTGGAACCAATCACCACCAATCTACCTGCCAACAAAGTTTGCAACTTGTTGATCGCTATGGCGTCACCGGCTGCTTGCTTGTTGATCAAGGTATACAAATCGACATAGCTGATACGGCGAAACGGAATTACCTCTCGACCGCGCCAGTTCAATACAATGCGTGGTGACTTGGGAATGGGCTTGCCCAGCAAGGTGGCCACTTTGGCTGGCATCGACAGTAGGCGCCAGCCGTCAATATCGCGATGGACGTCATATTCCCGGCCAATCCCGTCGTTATCGGCCACAAAGTTGATGGTCCCCAGCCGCCAGTGTTGTGGCGGCACCGCAAATGGCAACAACAGATGAGCACGGGCATCCGGCTTGGCGTGCAGCGTGCGGATGAAGCCGACCGTACTCGGGAAAGCTTGGATAGGATAACCGGGATCGCCCGGTGTGGGATTCTGTTGCAAAATCGGCAACAGCACATTCTTGTTACGTGCCAACACCTCTGAAAAGTAACGGTCGCTGTCGCCCGCAGCATAAACATCCACTTCACTGAACAAGATATCGAACACAACCAGCCTTGGCTGATAGGCCACCATCGACTCCAACACTTCGGCATGTACCGCCCTTGGCCACGGCCAACGGCCTACCTGAGCCCCCATCCGCCCAAGCGAGAAATCGTCGATGTCGATCAGCAGAATCTCGGGATCAGGCTGTTGTTCGCCGGCGTATAACCAGAGCAACTGATCCATCAATGCGTGGTCCAACGGACGGAACACCAAGGCTCCCATTGCACCGACCACGCACAACAACGCAAAGGATGCCAGCCACTGACGCACCTTGCCGGGAATCAGGGTGGAAAGCGACACGCGGCCTCCAGAGCGATTATCAATACACGGAATCAAGGTTTGCACAAAGCCAATTCAGGCTAGTGCATTCCATCGACCTTTACCAGCCAGCCCCCAATCAAACCACACGACAATGACGTGCCATTTGCTTATGTATGCCTATACTGATATCAGTGTAATGAGGAATTACAGCCATGCTGGCCCGTTTTTTACATGTTCTGCTTTTATTGGTGGGCGTATTGACCATCAACGATGGGGCCACTGCCGAAGAGCCCAAGGTGTACACGGTGGGTGTGGAGGACTACGAAAACTTCTTGCCGTACTCGCAATTCAAGGATGGACGCTACAGTGGTTTGGGCAAGGACATTCTGGATGCCTTTGCACAAAGCGAAAACCTGATTTTCGACTATCAGGTCTACCCGCTGAAACGTCGTGATAACCTGTTCGTGATTGGCAAGCTGGACTTGATCTTTCCCGATAATCCGTCCTGGATACCTGACCTTAAACGAGGACGGAATGTGAGTTATGCACCCATGCTGCCCTTTACTGACGGTGTGCTGGTTCGTCGGGAAGATCTGGGCAAAGGGCCTGACAATTTACGGATACTTGGCACCCCACTAGGATTCACCCCTTATCCCTACATGCAGCAGATCCAATGGGGCCAAATCGCGATCGAGGAATCACCTGCCTACGATTCGCTGTATGAAAAATTGGCCATGGGCCGGGTAGATGGCGCCTACATGAATACAGCCATTGCCCGCTATTATTTCTCGCGCAATGCCAAGTTTCAGCAAGGGATCATTGTCTACGATCCTTCCCTACCCCACGCCAGCGGCTTCTGGTGCCTGTCGTCGATCAAATACCCCAAGTTGATCGAACGCTTCAAAACCTTCCTGAATCAAAATCAGGCGCTGCTTGACACCATGAAACGGCGATATCAATTTACTTCGGAATAATTAAGTGTGATTCAAGCTGGATTGAATTGGCGCCTTCAGCGTATCCGGCTCGCTTTGGCATGGTGGATGGGTAAGCGTTCACACACCAGAGCCAAATCCCAAGTGACGCAATGTGGTTGTCTTGGTGAGTTGGCGCGGGACTTGCCAACGCCAACTACAAACAATTGCTGTAATGCAATCGTTATCGTGGCATCAATCCGAACAACAAAGCATCCATACCCGTTTCCACCAAGCCCTCCAGTGGCTGCCATTCCACCCAGGGTTCATCCTGCATCGACAGGCGCAAGCCGATCAGGCCATGCAGCATACCCCAGAACAATTGCACGATGGCATGGGCGTTGGTAGTGATACCAACGTTTTCCCGCTGCAACTGATCAACCAGCATATAGGCGAAGGCGTAAGCATCCTGTGTCGGATTGCCACGCTCATTCCCCGCCTCTTCCGGCGCATAGGGCGGAATCGGGTCGATAAATAACATACGGTATTGATCAGGTCGCTCAATGGCGAATTGTACAAAGCTGCGACCAACGCGCTTCAGTCGCTCGGTAGCAAGCTGATCAGCAGCATCACCATCACGCAACTGCTGGGTGAGCAAGGCAAAATCGGCATCGGTCAATGCACGCAACAGGGCATCCTTATCCTTGAAAAAGGAATAGAGGATGGTAGTGGAGTAATCGATGCGGGCAGCAATGGCGCGCATGGTCAGGCCATCATAGCCTTTTTCCATATACAGATTGCGCGTTGCATCCAGGATTTTATCGCGCAAGGCTTCGCGCTCTCGTTGCTTACGTTCAGCGATGGTCACGTTACGGTCTCTCTGCTTATGACAAATATTTGCCGCTATTTTACATGCATAATGACATTTAGATGAAAAAAGAGGCGCCTGCTAGGCGCCGGAAGGAGATTGCCCGCCGGGAAACAGCATCATCCGCTGCCTGTAAACGACGGCGTAATGCCTCCCCGCACACGACCAACCGATCTGGCAAACAGTCAATCAGAACATGAGAGTGTATTGGACTGCCAACATCCTCATGTCAAGGTCGAATTGCCCTTTGACGTGAAAATGCTGGTCTGCATTAAAAAACGCATAGTCCGCCCGGTTATAGGCGGTATCGACATAATCGATACCCGCATCTTTCATGCGCGTCCATGCCATCGCCACATCCAACCGTCCCATGGCACCAGTGCGATAACTCATGCCCAGGGTCAACCAGGTCCGATCAGTATCCGGCACACTGGGGTGGCGATACCGTGCATTCGGCACCGGCGTCTGATCCAGCGCCAACCCTGCCTTCAAGGCCAATGCATCACTGAGCTGATAATTGATCCCTACCGCATAGCGGTTGGCATCACGCCATCTCTCCACCTGAACCTGATCCGGCGTGTTATCGACACGAATCCTCAATTCATCGAATCGCGACCAGAACGTACGTTGAAAAGCGGTATGCAAGGTCATCGCAGTAGTCAACCGCTGCTGCCATGCCAATCCCAGACTGGCTGGCAACTTCACCCTGGCATCCGCCTTCTGCACTTCGGACTCCAGACTCAACCCCAAGCCAGCCGCCAATTGGCTATACAAAGTCGGGATGTCGACCCGGTAATCCCCCTTGACCTTGGGGGTGACGGTAGATCGCCAGACTGCGCCCAAGCGGGTATTGGGCGACAGCTGAAACTGTGCGCCAACATCCACCCCATAACCCCAACCCTTGCCCTTCATCGTCGCCTTCCCATCCAGCATCGGTACCGGCTGCCCAAGCAACATGCTGGCAATGTCTGCTTCGTAACGAAAATCCAGCGCTTTGGATAAGTCTGCATCAATATGGATTGCATTCAAGCCCGCCCCGACCGACCAATGATCATTCAGCCTCCAGGCTACCGATGGATGAATATTGATGGCCGCCATTTCAGTTTTCAGCGAGGTATAACGTCCAGACCAATCCTCATCGAATTTTGTATCGGCGCCGTAAGGGGCGCTGACCGATAATCCAAGGGCCAGCTGTGGTGACAATGGCCAGGCCAGCACCAAAGCGGGCAATATCCCCTTGCCACCGGCCTGGCCACCACCTGTC
>NZ_SCOH01000060.1 GCF_005503445.1 Chitinivorax sp. B
GTGAAAGTACGCTTTTAGCATAAATCAGCTGGGGGTTTTGGGCGCTTTCCCCAACTCGGCGATTCATCGCGAGCCTAACTTCCATGCCAAATGAAAGTTCGATCCCGCCCTGGATATTGCCCCTGCGCCACCCAATATCAATTTTTGCGACAACGTAACCATGATGACCACCCATTACATTTCCCGCATTGCGGTTGATATGACACAACAGTTTTCATTCACCAGACATTGCCCGCCCCTGGTGTGTAACTGGGTGAAATCACCGACTGTGTAATCAGCGTTTCGCATTTCACCACCCCATCGCATTTGGTCATCGGCGCATGGATGTTCACGGCAGACGCATTGACTTCCACTGTCGAATTGGCCGTGATCTTTACTTGCCCCGCTGCGTTGATGACAATCTCCGAACCATTGCTGTGATGCAGCGTCACCTGCTGCTGCGCATCGTCCAGCACCAGCTTGTGGCCACTTTGCATCGATACCGTCACCTTGGCGGCGCCATCGGTATCGTCGAACTCCAGCAGGCTGCCAGATCGCGTTTTCAGCAATCGCTTGTTGTTGGGTGCTGCGGCCGCTTCCGGCAGCTTTTCGCGGCCATTCCACACCGCGCCGACGATATAGGGTCGCTCCAACGCCCCGGCTTCAAAGGCGACGATCACCTCGGTGTCGACCGACGGCAGAATCTCCCAGCCCTGATCATCGTCGGCATACATCGTCACCAGCCTTGCCCAGGCTGTCACGTCCCTGCCCGCCTCGCCCAGCCACGGGAAACTCACCTGGATGCGGCCCAGGCTGTCCGGGTCGACGATATCTTTGACGATGGCCGGGTACAGCCCGAATAAGCGCTTGCTGGCGGTACCACCATCAAAGTCATCCGGCCGCGTCATGGGTTGTTCACCATCGGCCGCTCGGCCTCAAACAGCGTACGGTGCCCATCGATCAGGTCGTAGGTATGCAACACCTTGGTAGCGATATAACCACCACCTGCAAATGGCTTGGCAATGCGATCCAGTGTAATGCGGCTACCTACGCTCAGATCCGGTGTGCCGCGGGTGATACCCCTGGCACATACGAAACGGCGGGCACGGCGTTTCAACTCAGCCTTGGCCCAATCGGTGGCTTCGGCGCTGACCAGCGGCACTTCGCGGTTGCGAAACACCGGGTAACTGCCAATGGCCTGCTCCAGAATCGACAGCCCGCTTTTGCCGCTGCCGGTTTCACCACTCAGCTCACCTGCAGCGGCGCTTTCATCGATCAGGTCACGGGCATTGATGTCGTACCCGGCCACATGGGCTTCGCTACGCTGGTGGGCCAGATCGGCACGGATCTCCAACTTGATCAGGTGATTGCCATTGACCAGTGTCACTTCGGTGCCAGCTCGCTGATCGCGTTGGGCAAAATGCAGCGTATCGCCTTCCAGCCACAGCTCGGCGTTGATCAGTCGTGCCCGTTCACGCAAAAAAGCCAGGTCGCTCTGATTCCATTGCTGTACTACCTTGTAGGTTGGGCCACTGGCATCAGCACTGGCGGTCAGCCCGTGCTCGCTGGCAATCTGCTGCACCATGTCCGCGTCACTGACGTCTTCCCAGGTTTTGTAGCGGTGCTTCAAGCGCAACTTCAGCAAGGCATCCTCGGCATACAGCACCAGTTGCGGCTCGTTGCCTTCTCGATAATCGGCTTCCAGTGCGGTGATCAGCCCCTTGAAAACGGTGCGTGCGCTACTGGGTGAACCGATAGCCACTTCCAGCGATTTACCAAAATCGAAGATCTGCCCATCCCAGTACAGCTCGGTCTCGGCACTGCCACCACTGGCTTGCTGTCCCCAGGCGGTGAAACGCGCCATCAGCCGTTTCATACCCCAGCAATCTTCCACGACCTCCAGCCGCAGCAGGTCACGCGCCAGAGAGGGCTGACGCTGGCTATCGACCATGAATGTCGGGGTAGCGGTGTAAAGCAGATCATCTGGCATGACGCATCAGTCCTCGTTCCCCCAAGCCAACGTGCGAGTCTCGTCCTGCTCGGCCCACCATTTCAGCTCACGGTAGTTGGCCAGCTGCCGCCATTCCTGAGCCGGTCGTTGTGGCTGCTGTGCACCATTGGAGGCTGTATCCACACTGACATCGGTAACGATTTCGTCGATCAGCAGTGCCATGGCCTATTCTCCCCAGCCTGTCGGGTCAAACCGTTTGTAAGTGCGGATGGGCTTTTCAACGCCTTTGATCTGCACATAATTGCTGGCGTAGATGTTGAAGGAACACAAATCGACCGGTGTGACTTCCGAGGCATTGATGTGAGGGATGGCGCCACCGACTTCGAGCGCTCCGGCGGCCAGTTCCGAACAGAAGAATTTGGCGAAGTCTTCGATGTTGTGCGTGGCCCGGCCCAGAATCGGCACCTTGTCAGTTGCATCCACCGCAGACTTGACCGCCTGCGGCATATCGTAGGGTTTACGTTCCTGCTTAAGGCACCAAGCACAGAACTGCTTGAGATCCAGCCTTTCTCGAACCACACCAGCAAGTGGCAACCACCAGATTTCTCCTTCGTACTGTGCAATGCGGTCACTGAGGCGATTGATGGTAACGCCGGAAAAACCATTGAGCGAGGTCGATTCGATCAGCTGGTTCATGGTGTCGCCCTGGGTTGTGCCACCAATGACCAATTGCGATTGCATGATGATGCCCACATGCGATACCACCGACCGGGTCGCCCATTTGATGATGTCGGAGAACTCGCTTTTACCCCCAAATGCAATGATGTCGCCTGGTTTCACTTCGCTACGGATCGCGCTGTAGGATTGGTATTGCATACTCATGATGATCTCCTCGTTGTCATGCCTGCCCACAACGTCAACGATGTGGCCCGCAACCACAATCGCACGGTCGCTGCTTGCCATTGACCGACAGGACACCGTCGCTGCCTTGTGGCAAGGCTTGCCAGCCCGGCACGGTCGGGTCGGTAGTAGTGGGTGGCAAATTGCTCTGATCGGCCCGGTTATGCGCTTGCCCGCTGAGTAGATTGGCCCGTGTTGTCACCGCCCCACCCACCGTCGTACGCAATGGCACCCCCGAACCAAAGCTGTCGGCACGTGGGTCGGTACGCTGGGTGTAGATCTCATTGGTGGGCATGCTGATCACGGCACTCAACGCACTGCCACCTGCATTCGGGAAGGTTTGCCGGGCCTGGTTGGCTGCCGCAGCGGCCGTATCGGTTTTCAGTGTCGTCAAGGCTGCCCCGATCCCCCCAGCGCGAGACAGGGCATAGCCTTGATCGAGCTGGCTGCGGGTGTTGCCTGGGCTGTTCGCTGCAGTCGTCGCCAGCAGGCTGGCTGCATTCCGGGTGGGGGCCTGGGTTGCACCTGGCCCACCTTGCCCGCCCTGTTTCGGCACCGTGATTTCCTGGCCAGCTTGTAACTTGAGCGGGTCAGTGATGCCGTTGGCCAGCGATCGCCATGACGAGGCATCCAGCCCGGCACGTTGTGCAAATTGCGCCAGGCTTTCGCCATCCAGTGCTTTGGCTACCGTCTGCCCCAGTTGATTGACTGCATTCAACGCCGAATTGACTGCACCCAACGCCCCCAATACCCCCGACAAGGCCATGTCGCCACCCGGCAAACCGCTACCACTACCGCCAGCAACAGGGGCACCACTGGTGTCGGTAGCACCGGGGCCCACCTGATTGAATTCATAGGCCGGGTCCTGTCCTTTGATGGATACCGACACCTTTGCTCGCAATGGCGTACCATCGGCGGCAAAGTGATCGAGGTCGACATTCATGCTGTCGATCACGCCATCCAGTGTCAGCGAGCCCCAGTGAAAGCGTACCCTGGGTGGTGCCTGTGTTTGCCCGGCCGGCCCTTGTGGCTTGATGAAGCGCTCGATTTCGGTAGTACGCTCCAACACTGAACGCGGCAACGCTGTTTCACCCTCGTCGGCGGTATCGAATACCAGTTCCAGTGACAAGGTGGTCGAGCCCGAACCCACATACTGCCGAGCCTGCCGTCCCGCTTGTTCTCCCCCTTCACTTCGATTGCTCATCTGCAGCCGCAGCGAAGTCGGGTTGAACTGGACATCGATAGGCTTACCAACCGGCTGGGCGTTCTGACCAGTACCGATTTCAACCAGTGTGGCTTTTTTCAGTTCCATGGCAGGTCAAGTTCCCGGATCAGGACAGCAACACATTGGCAATCGCATGACAGACTTTTTCCCGCATCGCCGTATCCAGCAAGGTATTGCGGTCATTGTCATTGGCAATGAAGCCCAGCTCCACCAGCACTGCCTGTCCATTGAATTTCAGCACCGCCAGGTCCGGCCTGGCCTTGGCGCCACGGTCACGCAGCCTGGTCACCTCGACCAGTTCCGCCTGAAGCTTTTCGGCTAGCGACTTGTCATCGCGGTACAGCACCTCTAGCCCATGTGCCGTATCCACCTCAGCATCATTCATATGCAGTGATACCAAGGTCTGACAGCCTGCAGCCTTGGCCGATACTGCCCGTTTGCTGACCGGCATATGGTCGTTGGCATCGTCCCGCGTCATGAACACCTCATGCCCACACGCTCGGATGACGTCGCGCAGCATCAGCCCATAACGCAGGACAATGTCGGCCTCCTGATAGGTAAAACCATTTTCGCGATGGGTGGCGCCAGGGTCATACACACCTGATTGCCGATTGCTCATTCCGTGGCCAGGGTCGATGGCGATCTTCATGATGTGAATCCTTTGCAGTTGGCTGACAGCAATTGCCCAGTCCGTACTACTTGGGCGCGATGGCACGCAGTTTGTATTGCTCTCCCAGAATCCTGGTCAGCTCTTTTCGGCTGGCTGCTTTTTCCGCGCCATCCAGATTGGCATGATCGAGGCTGTCGATATTGGCCTTGGTGTTGAGAATCAAACTATCGATTTCACTTTGTGAAAGAGGTCTGTTTTCAAGGGATTTGGAAATTTCGACCAAGCCCGCCATCAATGAACAGCTGTTGTGGTAAGTCTGCAGATCGATAATGGCCTGCGCGATGCTGTAATCGGCTCGCGACATGCCGGAAATCAGCGGTGCGCGGGTTTTCTCCCGCCCCACATCGATCGACCGCAATACCGTGGTCGCCATGGCATTGGCGTACACTTCCTTGTTCGCCAAGGCTTGAATGCCAGTCACCCCAGCAGCGCCGGCCGCCAGTTCGGCAGCAGTTCTGGCATGGGAAATCACAGATGACGCCCCAGCCAGCAAGATCGAAATCGACCCGGTGCCAATATTCCAGGCATTGGCGTTCGACATGATCAACGCTTTATGCATCGTGCACCGATCATCCGACATGGAAAGCACATGGGAGATCAGCGCATTTCTGATCGATGCCTTATTCGGGTCGGCATCCAGTTTGGCCATATCAAGTTTGCTGATATCCACTGCGCCATCAGCATTCACCGGCAAATTGATGCCACCACCCAATACGATGTTCGATTTCTTCTGCTGAATCACCCGGTCCGGAATATAGGCTTCCGCCAGCCTTTCCAGCGGGTGGGCACATCCCACCATTGAAATGGTCACCAGCAGTATCAGCAATCGGGTCATGATCCGTTCTGCCTTTGTTGATGGACTACTTACAACAGCTGCAATCCTTCATGAGCAATCTGCAATTCCTCAATGGCAATTTCACCAGTCTTGCCATTCAGCTCCGGCCCTTTGATGCGGGCCGGCAAACCGCGGGTGAATGCCCAGGTCGCAACAATGTCGTCGTTGTGCTTTCCCATCACTTCAATCAAGCCGTCATAACGGGGAATGGGGCGCTGCCCACTGACCACGCTCTGCAGCCACTGCCACAGCTCCTTGTTGAGCTGGCTGGCGTTGCCATCACTGTCCGCCGCGTAGAACATGCCCCGCTTGAGCACAATCGGCACATAACGGGCACGCCCGGCACGGCGGATCAGGCCGTCATTGCGGCCACCTTCCAGGTAATCGGCAATGTCCATGGTGACTTCCAGCCCGCTGACCTCCTGAAAGGCGCCGTTACCCAATGCAGCCCCGCCGGCTGCAGGCTCGGCCCCCCGGTTCGGGTCAGCTTGGGTACCTGCCTCACCCGCTTCGGCAGCCGGGCTTTTTCGCAGCGTGACCTGAAAGCGGAATGCCCGCATGAACAGCTCGGCCATCAGCGTTCCTCCAACAACAACGTACCGTCACCATCCCGCAGGATGCGCAGTACGATGAATTCGATAGGTTCAGCCGGTGCTACGCCGACTTCGCAGACCAGTTGTCCGTTATCGGTGCGATAGGGCGGGTTGAGCACGTCATCGCAGCGTACGAAAAAGGCCTCCTGCTCGGTGCCGCCCTTGAAAGCGCCCAGGCTGAACAGTCGGCCCAGATAGTTGTTGATCATCCACACCAATTCACGACGCAGTGCCGGGGTATTAGGCTCGAACACAGCCCACTGCATCTCGCGGTTCAACGTCCGGCGCAACATCAAGATCAGCCGTCGTACCGACAGTTGCCGCCATTGTGGGTCCAGCGCCAAGGTGCGAGCGGCCGTCAATCGCACACCGTCCTGCTCCTGCAGGTAAACGTTGATGCCCAACGGATGCAACCGGTCATGGTCTTTTGGTGCCACCACCGCAGCCACCTTCACCACATCCATCGCCAGTTCGTTGGCTGGGCCTGTGGGTACACCAAAACGCAGCTCACGCGCAGCAATCACGCCGGCTGCCACGCCACTGGGTGGTACCTTCACCAAGCCATCGCGGGCATCGTCGCTCCGCGAGACGGTCAACCAGGGGTGATAAGCTGCGGCAAAGGCCGTGTCGAAATGGCTGCGCCAACGCAGGATCTCACTCATGGTCAAGCCTGGTGGCACATCCAGCAGCGCAATATGCTCGCGGGTCAGCGCGGTGAAGTCGGTGACCTTGATCTGCAGCTTGATGATCTTGTCCAGATTGCCTGGCAGGCTTGGCTCCAGCGTCAACCCTTGCAGGGGGAGCGTGTTGTCTTCACTGATCGGTAAAGGTGGCGGGACCACACAGTCGGCAAATTCCGGCCCCGCCAGGGAGGGATCGAACAAATTGGTGTTAGGTGGCAATGGCGCTGGCTGGTACAGATCCGGTACCACCAACTGTGTCAGGTCCGACAATGCAGCGAGTGACTGGATGCCGCTGAACCATCCCTCTTCATCAGGCAGCCAGCTATCGTCGAAGAAATCGGCATGGATCAGGTCGATATAGCGATCCACCCCGCCCTTGAATTGCGGCAGCGTGGGCGCAACGTCGCGCAACCAGGCATCCTGCGGGGTGATCTGCTGCCCTGCCCAGTCCATATCGGGCCAGACCAGCGTCGATTCACGGCACAGCACGGTGGCCAGCCAACGTGGGTGATCGACATGCAGGCCCAACTGACTGTGCTGTTCGCTACCACCTACACCGTCATCCAGCAGCAAACTGGCTTCCACCAGTTCGACCCGCTCAATAGTGTCACTGGCGGCCAATTCCAATACCAGTACACGATGGCGGTGTGGCTTGCCAGCATCGCCGTGCCATTCGATGTTGGCAACAAAACGTAGTTCGCGCTGCCCACTGCCAAGTCGTAATCGCAGCAGACTGCCACGCTCGATCCGCTCGGCCGGATTCAGTTGCAGTTTATCGGCAGACAGCACTGAACATTGCAATGGCCGAGTCTGGAAACGCAGCCTGGCCTGCAATTGGTTTCCCCAAGCCCCCTCGTTGCGGGCATGCAGGGTAATTGTACCAACCACCCCGGCCAATTGACCCTTGGCAACAGCAGCGTACGGGTCGGCAGGTATCGGGTCGTCATGCACGATTCGCACGATGTAGGCTCGCCGCCCGCCTTGCTCGAAGAAACCGGCAACCGCATAGGGCAACAGCCCCGGCCCCTCGAAACCACCATACAGCCTCCGATATTCGTCAAAGCTTTCCACCGGCTGCGGCACACTGCGCTGCCGTTGCCGATTCGGGTCGCACATGCGCCAGTCGTCCGTCCGCTCCTTGGTCTGATCGACACACGGTACCCGGCATGGCCCACGCGGGGCCACGCCGACAAAGGCGCAGACATCCATCCGCTGGCCGGTCAGCTGACGAATGGGCTCTGGCGGTAAGGTGTACAGGCCTGGTGCGCCCAGATTGAGATGAGATTCACGCAGCATGGTCGACTGTCCCAGTGGTCATATTCCGAAATTCTTCGTATCGACCCATTCCATGCCCAGCAAGGACCAGAAATCGAGTGCCAGCTTGTTGGTGACATAGTCGTAAGGTAACCAGCCATAGCCGGCATCGCCCCAACCAGCTCCCCACGAGTTGCGGATCAGCAACGCACCAGTCGTCGTCTTGCCACTCAAGGTGTTTTTGATCTTTTTCGTGTCGTCATAGCCAATTGCCACAATGGCGTGCCCCCATTCGGCCTGCTCACCTGGCCCAGGGTATGGAATACCGCCTTTGACCTCCGCGGCATTGAACGAGGGGAAACCGAAAAAGCCAAACATCGATGGCACGCCGGCAGCCAGGTATTTTTTGACACTGGCCAGCACACTTGCACCACTGATCCCCGCCCCGATCGGGTCATGGCAAAAATATTTCAATGCTTCGTAATTGTCCGCCACAGCGTAGACAAAACTGGACGGCTCATTGTCAAACGCTGGTTTAGCATCGGTATAGGGCCAGTATTGTTCATCCGGTACACCACATAGGGTCAATGCTCCCATGGTATTGCGCAGCCACGCACCGGTATCGCCGGTCACTTTCATCAGGTTGCGGGTGGTTTTGTAGACAAACAAGCGCGAACCATTGATATGTTTGCCATAGGCACGGCGTTCAAAATATTCGACGACCCCCATTGCGGCATGGGCGGTACAGGAGCCCAGATTTTTCTGATCTTCGATCGGTGAGCAGTAGGCACGCCAATCCACCTTCACTGGCAAGGCCGTCAGTGACTTGGCGTCTTTGGGTACACCCAATTTTTTCGCCATGGGGGCGATCTCGGCACGCTGTTCGGTGTAGTCGCGCATATCAGGCAATGGCGGCAACCAGCCGGTTCCAACTGTTTGTCCTGCCCCACTCAACACCACATCTCGATACGCGTCATACATCATGCACCTCCAATCCGCAGCAACAACCAGGGTTGCGGGTGGTGACGCGCCCCAGCAAATCATGACAATTCATCAGGTCTGACAGCACATTGAGATAGCCATCCCACCCCACCACCTTATTGGTAATCGATCCCCTCATGGACCAGTTGCAACTCCTCCATCGCCACCTCGCCCCCCCCCTTGGCGGCCAGTGTCGGCCCGGTCCACTTCTTGGGCTGAGCGTTGCGCAGACGGAAGCTGGCGACCGGCTGGCGGGCCTCGTCCAGCAAGGTGACCGTGACCTGGCGTGGCTCATAGGCGCCTTCCCGCACCCGCTTGATCCATTCGAACAGATCGGTGGAGCCGATCAGCCCGCGTTTCAGCGTCACATCATCGTTTTTGAAGGTGTTGGGCACCTTGCGCACAGTGTTGAATTTCTCGTTGCCATTGCGGTACTCGGAATAGTTCTGTTCGTTACCCAACCCGCTGACATCGGAAAAACCGGCGACCACGCTGGCTTCGTCACCGTCGCCCAGCGATACCGTGTAGTTGAACGCGCCATAAGGGTTGTCGCGCATCGTTGCCATGTCGTTTCTCCCGCTTGTTCTGCATGAGGCCGGCCGCACGCCGGCCAACCCTTACCATTTCAACGCTTGGCGTCTGCCGTCCATTGTCCAACCCGGAAGATCACGAACTCGGCCGGTTTGACTGGCGCAATCCCCACCAGGCAGATCATGCGGCCGTTATCCAGATCGTTCTGGGTCATGGTGGTGCGGTCGCAGCGCACGAAGTAGGCCTGCTCCGGTTTTTCGCCCAGCAAGGCACCATCGCGCCACAGCACCAGCAAAAAATCCTCCACCATGCGGCGGATGTTGGCCCACAGTCGCTCGTTGTTGGGTTCGAAGACCGCCCATTGCGAGCCCTTGTCCAAGGTATGCTCGATATAGATGAACAGGCGACGGACGTTGACGTATTTCCATTCTGGGTCTGAACTGATGGTGCGGGCACCCCAGACTCGGCTGCCACGGCCTTCAAAGAAACGCAGGCAATTGACGCCTTCGGGGTTCAACACATCCTGCCGACCTTTGTTGATATTGGCTTCGAAACGGGTCAGGCCGCGTACCACCTCATTGGCGGGCGCCTTGTGCACCCCCCGTTCGATGTCGCTGCGGGCATAGATGCCACACACGAAACCGGATGGCGGCAGCATCAACCGTCGTTGTGGCGCGCCCTGGCTGGCACGTTCGGTCGGGTCGAGGATCTCGATCCAGGGGTGGTAGAGGGCCGCGTACTTGCTGTCGAACCGACCGCGGAAGGCGCGAACTTCATTCAGCGAAGACTGCGGTGGTGCATCCAGCACAGCGATGCGGTAACGAAGGTTTTCAGCATGGGCGATCAATAGTTGTGCGGCCGAAGCCGATGTATCTGCATCGACCAGGTCACCGGCATCCGGTAACGCCACAATGGCAATGTCGTCGATCTCGCCCAGTGCTTCCAGACCGGTAGCCTTGATTTCGGCGTGATCTGGATCGGCAGGGGTACCGTTCAATTCAAACGGGCCTGCCAGATCCCCATCACCGCCATTGATCAATCGCGGATTGGCATTCGCGACCAGAGCCAACATCAGACGTACCGCATCAAAGTCATCGGCGCTGGGAGCCCATTCCAACCAGACCACGGCATTTTCATCTTCCGGGTCATCCTTCTGCAGAATCTTGCTGATGTAGCGTTTCTGGCTTGGGTGACCGGATAACTCATCGTAGGTATCCTGGCGATCATCACCCACCGTGACCACCACCTGCATTTCCGCCAGGTAGACGATATCGGTCAAATTCAGCACCACCGCCCCACCGCTTCCGGTAAAGCTCTGTACGCCGTTGGTGACGGTGATCACTGCAAATCGCGCTTCCTGCACGGTATAGGTCACACCGCCCGGCAGATCCGCAACCGCCGTGCCCGCCGGGAACACTTCAATGGTTGCGCCGTGGCTGACACCTTTCAGCTGTACCGCAGCGTTGACCGTAACCGGTACCAGCTTGCTGCGCACCAGCTTGACCGCCACATGCACATTGCCCAGCGCGCCAGGCCAGCGTGCACGCCAAATTGCATTGGCCGCCCCGACTGCTACTGTGCGCGTCGCACAGCCGTCGAAGGTTGGATTGCCTCCGCCATCAATGCCCGGATTACTTTGCACATAGACACGGGATACATACAGCCGCTGGCCACCATTCAGGAAAAAAGCCCGCGCTGCATGGGCCAGATAGCTTTCGCGCGCGCTGCCACCGGGCGAGAACTGCTCCAGCCCGCCATAGACACGCTCAAACTCGGTGAAACTGGTGATCAGGCGTGGCTCGCAGTTCTTCGGCCCGCCGGGGTAGTAGACCGGGCCATATTGAGTCATGCCGGCAAAGCCAGTGGTGCTGGTCGGCACGCCTTCCAGCGACTTGGCGCGGAAGCTGACTTCCTCGACATAGACCCCGGGTGAGAGATATTCGGGCATCGACGTCTCCTTTCAAATGAGCGATCAGTCTCAGTGAGGCGCAACGGCCCCGGTTATTCCTCATCCCCGGTGACAGAGCCGGGGTTGGCACCTTGCAGGTTCAGTCACTCAAGTCAGACCACAATCGATCTGTGTCTCAAATGTCGATGTCGGTCACACCACGTAACAACCGGCCCAGTGGCAGGCTGATTTCACGTTGGGCGGCAATCACATATCCCGCAGGTGGTGCCTCGCCACGTAGTACGCGGTCGCTGGCAGCCAGTGAAGCAGGGATTTCGGTCGGCAGGTCCCAGAAGGGGTCTTGTTCCGGTAAGGTTGGCCGATCCACCGGGGGCATCTGCTCCGGCCCAGCCAGCACGATGATGCGTACCGACATAGCTGCGGCTGAGCCGGCCTGGGCCGCGGTCGGTGGCACCAGCAACAGAAACTCGCCACGGTCATCGCCCATCGCCCTGCCAACGATGCGGTCTGCCGCCAGCGCCTCCAACGCCGCCACATCCGCAATGGCGCTATTACCGGGAATCGTCGCCACCACGCGTATCCAACGGGCTGGGCGCCGTAACAGTGGGCCTGCTGCTGCCCGCATGACCCTGGCACGCAGGCCGGTCGCGGTGTTCGACGCCGCATAGCTGGCACCGGGATACAACCAGGGACGACAGCCACGTGCAGCCGGTGGATTAGCCTCCGCGGTGGCTGGCAAGGGCACAGTAATCCGCAAGCGGCGCGGCACATAGCGGCGCCCACTTCGTTCCACCGACGGCCATTCATCCACCGCATCGGCCAGTCGGATATCGATCTGTCGACTTTGGGCTGCCAACCAGGTGTCGTAACGCAGTGCAAAACGGTTCGAAGGGTGCCGATCGAATAGTGGCCTTGCATTACCCAGCACCAGGTCATCGAAGCCTACCCATAACGGTGTCAGCACTGGTTGTTGGCGAGCGGCATCCAGTGACTCCACCCCCAATGCCAGACGATGGATGGATTCGACGTATTCGCTGCGCACAAAACTGTTCACAATGCCTCCGTGGTGGGCCGGCTGCCGGTAACACCCGTCACCACATCCGGTTCGCGGGCCTGGGGTCGGCCATCCACCCTGACGACACGGGCGATGTAAGGCACGCTTAGGTGGTAATCGATGGGAAGCGAATCAAAAATGCGCATCAGCGACTCGGTGTCGATTTCCTCCAGCACCAGTTGCATGCTTTCATTGGCAGCCCAGTCACCTGCCCCGGCCAGCAAAGGGCCAGACACTATTGGCGTATCCTCGATGGCCTGCATGGCCCGTCCCAGAATGCGGTGTTCGTTTTCCGCCACATCGGCCCAGGCCGTCAACAGGAAATGCAGATCCAACGCCAGATGCGACCGGCCGTCATAGCTGCCGACAGCAGACCAGGCTGCACGCATGGTTTTGTTGAAGTCGACCCGATAGAGAAAAATGGTCAATGCCGGACGCTGGGTCTGTTGTGCAAAGGTTGCCGGTACCAAATCCTCGGTGCGCACAATCGCCACCGTCACCGCGCTGGGATTGGGCTGCAACGGCGTGGCCAACGGGTGCTCTTCCGCAAAGCGAATCTGCAGCAGACGCTGGATGCTTCTGCCAGCAGCCGATACGCTGGTGAACCCTGCCACGATTGCCTCCTGTCATCCGGTGTGTCACATGCAGCACGCGTCGTTCAATGTTCCATCGGGCTATCAATACGCCCGTACTTTTCCTCGTAATCTTCCACGCAACGGCGCATCAACAAAGCCATCGCTTTCATTTGCTCTGGCCCCATCACCAACCAGGTATGAATGGCCGGCCCAGTCGAATCGTCATACAGCTGGCCGAAATCCAGCAGGAATTCGGCATGATTGAACCCAACCTGCAAATGATTGGCATAACGACGTTCCCGCCGATCCGGCTCATAGGGCTCGGATACAGGCATCAACTTGGATTCCACTTTCACCTCCCGTCCGAGCTGGTTCATTGCAGTACGCAATGGCCATGCCTGGACCAGCTGCCGTGGTTTAGTCAATATTTTTCAATAGCTTGATAGAAGATAAGAAGATCAGTGAATCATAATGTGACATCACGATGTGACACTGAATGTGACACAAGAACAAGCCACCCCTTGCAGGCATTGGTACATATGACTGGCCCAATGTGACAAGTACGTCACAGTGGCAGATATGAATACAATCATCACCACAGACTGGACAAATCGGCGGTAGACACTTCAACGGTTTGAATTGGACCCCGTGCCACCGTCGTACTCGCATGTTTCGCCCGACAAGGTGGTATGGGTGCAGCCAATTGACTGCACCCAACACGACAGATCAATCGATCTGTGGTCGCTGACGGATTGAATCAAGCAACGCCGCTTTTTCCTTTGGCATGGCAACTTGCTTGCCATCGGCCCCTTGGTGAACGGCATACCCGGAACGCGCCAGGTCCACCAGTTCTTGAGCAAAAAACGTCAACTGATCGCTCTGGACATTGCGATCGTGATCGGCCGGTTTCAGGAACCTGGACGGCCCGGCACTACCGGCAGCGCTTTCCAGCTGGGATGCATACTGCTGCCAGTTACCATCGTGTGCAGCCTGATTGTGTTGGTTGACGATATGTTCCGGCACATGGCTTTCCAGTTTGAAAGCGGCGCCCCGATCGACGCCATTTTGCATCCACCCTTGATTCAAATAGTCCGTCCAGGCCTCGTCAGGCGCATTCAGCACAGCGCCGTGGGGAATATTGTGGGATTGATTGGCCGGCAGTTCGGTACGATGTTGTTGTCGATCGTCCGCCCGATTGCGCTCTACCCAAGGTTTTTGATCATTCGCCCAATTGCCGAGAGAATGCATATTGACAACGGCGGCCGGGTCATCTTTCCGGTCATCTTTTTTCACCCAGTTGGGTATTGCATCCCGTGTTGCCTGTGCTGGTGGGTCGTCCCGAAGCTCCTTGAGTGCTACGATTGTATCCATATGCCCAGCGCTTCTTAGCGTCTGGAATGCCGCAGCATAGTCCTCGTGCGCGATGCGATCCATCGCCTCGAAGTTATCAAACCGTCGGAGCCTTGTTTCGCTCTTGTCATTAGCGGCCTCAATATTCGCAGCCAACAAATGTGGGAACTGGTTTAGCGTGTCTTGAAGCGCTTGCGCCCGATGTTCCTGAAATGGTTGGTGAGTGGTCGCCTGGTTCAACACGTTTGGCGTGACATGGAACTGGTTGTCTTGAAACGCGACGTGGTACTGGTGGTTCCCCACTTGAATCGTGTGTTGACCTTCCTGCTTCAGGCCATTGTATTGACTCGGGTTGATGTGCTGAAGCTGGTTGGCGGCGGTCAGATTAAGCGTAACCATGTCTGCTGTGTCCTGTGGCAATGGTGTTGGAATGTGTCACGGCAGGCCCGTTGACGGTCGATTGCTGTGCACCGACCATTCGATCGAAACACAGCAAGAAATCCCGGAAAAAGCCAGCAAACAGTTCCACCGATTTTTCTGCAGGAAAAACGTCGAAGATATAAAGCTGGTTGCTTTGTGTATCCAGACCAAACTGGGGTGCCGGCTTGATCACCGATTGCAAGTTCAAGAACAACGCCTGTCGCATCAGCGCGGTCGAGTCATCGGTTTTCAGGCCCCCCAGTTCGATCATGGCAATCAACCGCCATTGCTGACGATCGCATTTCAATGTCAGGCAATGCGAATTCAATTTGACGTTACAAAAGCCATCTGCATCCCATTTCAACGGTACATCTCCCAACTGTTGCGCCACGACAGACAACAACGTATCGAAGGTATCGATTAACTGCATATTGGTTTCCCTCTGGTTAGCCATTTGGTGTGATTTCGCCGCAATTGAGTGCCAGCACCTGCCAAACGGTTCCATCCATTTGTATCGCCCACCTAGAAACCGTCACTGCCGAACTGAATACGTTTTCATCGCGCTTGAACCCAATTTCCCTAGCCATTGATACGCACCCGGCTATTCAGCCGATGGCTGCAATTCCCATCCTGCCATGACGTTGCCGGTATAATAGAGCCCCGAACCTAACCGTCCCATAGCGGGAATTCGGTCAGGTTCGAATTGCGCGTGGGAGGTGATACCCCCACTCCTTTGGTTACCAGGCGGGTATTGCCCCCACCAAAACAGGTTATACGCAGTGACTCCAACGACCATCCAGATGATCGGTGCCGCTTTGTTCGGCATCGCCTTGATCCATACCTTTTCCACCAAATTTTTCGAGCGGCTGGCCAACCAACGCCCCAGCCATGCTGGCTTGTTTCATTTGCTGGGCGAGGTCGAAGTGGTATTCGGCTTTTGGGCCATGATCCTGATGCTGTTCATGTTCGGGCTACAAGGCAAAGCGACGGCTACCCAATATCTCGACAGCCGCAACTTCACGGAACCGATGTTCATATTTGCCATCATGGTGATTGCCGGCACCCGGCCGGTATTGCAGTTTGCAATATTCTGTGTAAAGACCGTTGCGGCCTTTGTGCCATTGCCACGCAATATGGCGCACTACTTTGTTGTGCTGGCCATGGTGCCCATCCTGGGGTCATTTATCACGGAGCCAGCCGCCATGACCCTGGCGGCACTGGTACTACGAGATCGTTACTTCCGCCACCAGATGTCGACCAAATTCATGTATGTGACGTTGGGCGTGCTGTTCGTCAACATTTCCATCGGCGGTACGCTGACTCCATTTGCAGCCCCGCCAGTCTTGATGGTGGCCAACACCTGGAACTGGGATTTACTGTTCATGGTCACGCAAATCGGCTGGAAAGCCGCCATTGCGGTCATGTTCAACGCCATATCAGCAGCCATGCTGTTCCGCAAAGAACTGGTCAACATGCCGCGCGAGCAGAGCCAATCCACTATCCAGCCCGTACCGGTTCTACTGATCATCGTCCATCTGCTGTTCATGATCGGCGTGGTGGTGTTCGCTCACCATCCCACGGTGTTCATGAGCCTGTTTCTGTTTTTCCTGGGGGTTGCACATGCCTATGAGCGCCATCAAGACCGGCTGATTCTGCGTGAGGGGTTGCTGGTCGCCTTCTTCTTGGCAGGCTTGGTGGTATTGGGTGGCCAACAGCAATGGTGGCTACAACCTCTGCTGTTGAAAATGAGCGCAGACGCTGTCTATTTTGGCGCAACGATGTTGACGGCAGTCACCGACAATGCAGCCCTGACTTATCTGGGCTCCCTGGTGCCAGGGCTGTCAGATGAATTCAAGTATGCGCTGGTTACCGGTGCGGTCACCGGTGGTGGCCTGACTATCATCGCCAATGCGCCCAACCCGGCAGGTATCGCCATTTTGCGCGAAAAATTCGAAGATGGAGCGGTGCATCCACTTGGGCTGCTGGTTGCTGCACTGCCACCTACCATCGTCGCCATTCTGGCATTTCGGCTACTGTAATCAGTTGGTGCAGCGTGATAGATCGTTTGTCATTGGCTTCGCCGTAGCATAAACGCAAACGATCGAACCCATTCCAGAACGGCCCTTGTCTGGCTTGCACAGCAGGGCCGTCCGCCCAGCGCCGCCTGTTGCTGGCCAGCAGCTCGATTGATCAAACCCCGGCCTCCCGGTACCCACCTTCGGGTGGGGTCAGGTCATATTTGGCCAGCTTGCGGTAAAGTGTCATCCGCGACCAGTTCAAACGCTGCGCCGCTTCGGATTTGTTCCAATGGGTTTCGTTCAGCGTATGTAACAATAGCGAGCGCTCTTCCACCACCGTCCCGGCTGTTTGAGGCTGCATCGTCATTTGCAAGTTGTCTGCAATCCGCCCAAGATCGCGCCCGTAAATCAACTCGCCATCTGCCGTCAGCATTGCTGATTCAAGTACATTGCGTAGCTCACGTACATTACCAGGCCAATGATAGCCCGACAGGATGCGTAATGCGGTGCTGTCGAGTCGGCACGGCCGACATCGGTAATGCGCAGACAATTCTTGCAGCACGCTCCGCGCAAGCAATTCGACATCATCCAGATGATCACGCAGCGGCGGTAGATCCAACCGGGCGACATTCAGACGGTAATACAGATCCTGCCGGAACAGCCCCGCCTCTACCCGCTGTTCAAGTTGCTGATTGGTTGCGGCAATCAGGCGAATATCTACCCGACACACCTGGCTTGCCCCCAACGCAAACACTTCACGGTTTTCCAGCAACCTCAACAACTTGGCTTGCGCCACCAGTGGCATATCACCAATCTCATCCAGAAACAGCGTACCACCTTCAGCTAGCCGAACTTTACCTTTATAAGCCTGGTGTGCCCCGGTGAATGCGCCACGTTCATGACCAAATAACTCGCTTTCAAACAAGCTGTCTGGCAACGCAGCACAGTTCAGCGCGACACAGGGCCCATCGTGACGCTGACTGGCATGATGGAGGTGCCGGGCGACCAAGTCCTTACCCGTTCCGGTTTCCCCGACGATCAATACCGTTGCATCTGCCTGCGCCAAACGCTGAATGCGGGTCCGCAGACAGTGCATGATCTCTGATTGCCCCAATAACGGTGATAAGGTTGAAGGGGTGACTTTCTGATTTGGAGAGGCAGGATGACTTGAGCGAATCCCCGCCAGCGCCTGCATGAAAGTTTCCAACGACAATGGCCAAGCCAGATATTCCCGAAACCCAGCTCGCAATGCCGCCACCGCCAGCGCTTCACTGGACACATCAGCCACCAGCATCAATGCAGTGGCTGGCGAGACAGATCGCATCCAGCCGCCAAGCTCTGCCACCTGCGGCATGTCCCAACGCCCGGCGCAGAACAACACGACCTCGGCACCCGACAGCCCGTGACGTGCCCCAGCCCGATCCAGATTCAGCCGGGCAACGCCTGACATTCCACCCAGCCAATCCGGGCGCATCAATGCATCGGCGCACACACCGCTACCAACAACCAGGACTTTACCCACGTAATGGTCCTTTCCGTGTTTTGGGAGTGCAGAACGCGATCAATACAACATTTCACCTGCATCACGATGAATTGGACTGTGATTGGCACAGGGTCGATATAACGCAATGACCAGTCAATTCGATGACGTCAAATCAATCACTGAGATTAAAAGATATAGAGCAGTAACAGATCGCTCGCCATCAGCATGAGATAGCGACAACGTAAACAGAATGAAGCAAGCAATGAACCCGACATCGGCCATATACGCCCTGCTATACATAACCAGGTCCATAAATCAGCTTGATCAAGGTGAAGTCGATACCATCAATGATCGCTGGTCACATGGTATCAGGCATGTAATATTCGACCAATAATATCAGTACGTGCGGATTAGAATACTTAATCAAATATGATGAAATGTAAGAAATGCCGACAAATATACAAAAAACAAAACCCGCCAGCTTTCGCAGGCGGGTTTGTTCGGGAACCTAAGGCTCGACGCTGAATTACTTCAGTTTGATTTCCTTGTAAGCAACGTGCTTACGGGCAACCGGGTCGAACTTCTTGATTTCCATCTTTTCTGGCATGGTACGTTTGTTCTTGGTGGTCGTGTAGAAATGACCGGTACCAGCAGTGGATTCCAGTTTGATCTTTTCGCGCATGATGGTTCAGCCTTTCAGTGTATGCGGGCGGGTTTAGACTTCGCCGCTCGCGCGCAGCTCGGCCAGAACGACTTCGATACCCTTCTTGTCGATCAGACGCAGGCCGGCGTTGCTGACACGCAGACGTACCCAGCGATTTTCGCTTTCGACCCAGAAGCGACGCGACTGCAGGTTAGGCAGGAAACGACGCTTGGTCTTGTTATTGGCGTGGGAAACATTGTTCCCGACCATCGGGGCTTTCCCGGTAACTTGGCATACTCGCGCCATGATTTTGACTCCCGACTCGGAAAAAACCCGATTTATACCATACCTAGCAGACATTGCTCAATACTGATTTCAAACAAAAATCGGGGCGGGTGGCCGCCAATGGTCCGCAAAGCTATATCGGTTGCGGGTGATTCGACTTTATCCGGTTATTGGCAATTAAGGCCTGTCAGGATTGATGCGTCACAATAATCCACGCTCAGCAAATGACATCACTTCGTTGCCTGCAACAATAAAATGGTCCAGCACACGCACATCCACCAGACCCAACGCCTGCTTCAACATCCCGGTCAGTTGTTCATCAGCACGGCTGGGCTCAGCCACGCCAGAGGGGTGATTGTGTGCAAACAGTACTGCTGCGGCGTTCAATGCCAGCGCTCTTTTCACCACCTCTCTCGGATAGACACTGGTTTGCGACAACGTGCCACGAAACAGTTCTTCACTGCTGATCAGCCGGTTCTGGGCGTTCAGGAACAAGCCCCAGAATACTTCGACCTGCAGGCTGCCCAATTGCAACCGCAAATAATGGCGGACGCGATCCGGTGAATTCAGCAAGGGGGTGTCACGTAATTCCTCGGCCAGCGCTCGTCGCGACATTTCCAGCACAGCCTGCAACTGCACATACTTGGCCTGCCCCATACCATGCACACTGCACAACGCTGGTTCATCAGCCGCGAACAGCCCACGCAGGCTGCCAAATTGCGCCAACAAGTCACGTGCCAGATCCACCGCACTTTTACCAACAATGCCGGTACGCAGAAAAATCGCCAGCAACTCGGCATCCGACAGACTGGCAGGGCCTTTCTGCAACAGTTTTTCACGCGGTCGCTCATTTGCCGGCCAGTCGGTAATAGGCATGGCAATCCCCCTTTTGCTTCATATTAGGCAGGATTGCCCATATCAACCAATGGCGGCATGCTTTAAACTCTCGTCCTATCTGCGAGGTTTGTCAGCATGTCCAAACACATTCTTTTAGGCATCACTGGTGGCATTGCCGCCTATAAATCCGCCGAACTCACCCGCCTGTTCGTCAAAGCCGGTTACACCGTTCAGGTCGCCATGAGCGAGGCCGCCACCCACTTTGTCGGGCCTGTGACATTTCAGGGTTTGTCCGGTCGTCCGGTCTTCACCGATCAGTGGGATACGCGCATTGCCAACAATATGCCGCACATTGATCTGTCGCGCGAAGCAGATGCCATCCTGATCGCGCCGGCCAGCGCCGATTTCATTGCCAAGCTCGCCAATGGTCTATGTGACGATCTGCTATCAACCTTGTGTGCAGCACGTGATTGCCCATTACTGATTGCCCCAGCCATGAACCGGCAAATGTGGGAAAACCCCGCCAATCAACGCAACATCGCCCTGTTAAAACAGGATGGGGTCACGATTCTTGGCCCGGGAAGTGGCGATCAGGCATGTGGTGAGGTCGGCGATGGCCGCATGTTGGAGCCGGAACAACTGTTCGAACTGACCGAAGGTTTCTTCCAACCCAAGGTCTTGGCGGGTAAGCGCGTACTGATCACCGCCGGCCCAACCTTTGAGCCTATTGATGCGGTTCGTGGCATTACCAATGTCAGTTCCGGAAAAATGGGTTATGCCGTTGCCCGTGCTGCAGTGGAAGCTGGTGCCCATGTGACATTAGTCAGTGGCCCAACGGCCCTGTCTGCACCGCTTGGCTGCATGCGCCTTGACGTCAGCAGTGCCCAGCAAATGCTGGATGCGGTACTGGCCCATGTGGCCAAGGCCGATGTCTTCATTGGCGTTGCTGCGGTGGCCGATTACGCAGTGAAAAACCGCAGCGAACACAAAATCAAGAAGACCGATGCCAATCTGTCGATTGAGCTGACACTCAATCCCGATATTCTGGCCACCATTGCCAGCTTGCCTGCCGCACCATTCTGCGTAGGCTTTGCAGCAGAAAGTCAGAATGTCCTGCAGTATGCCGACGAAAAACGTCGGCGCAAGAAAGTACCGTTGCTGGTAGCCAATCTGGCGCAAGCCGCCTTTGGTGCCGACGACAACGAAATCACCCTGCTCGACGATGCAGGGCAACACGCACTGCCCAAGGCCAGCAAGCAAGTGCTCGCCCGCGAGCTGATTCAACACATAGCGAAAATGATCTCTGCCCATGCATAAAATCGACGTACAAATTCTCGACGCCCGCCTACAAGACAACCTGCCTGCTTATGCCACCCACGGCGCAGCAGGCTTGGATTTGCGGGCCTGCCTGAATGAAGCTATCACTTTGTTCCCCGGTGAAACCCAACTGATCCCGACCGGCATGGCCATCCATCTGGCTGATCCGACATTGGCCGCCATGATCCTGCCGCGTTCCGGTCTGGGCCACAAACACGGCATCGTATTGGGTAATCTGGTGGGCTTGATCGATTCCGACTATCAAGGCCAGATCTTCGTTTCCTGCTGGAACCGTGGCAAGGAGGCATTCACCGTCAACCCAATGGAACGCATTGCTCAACTGGTGATCGTGCCAGTAGTACAAGTCGGCTTCAATATTGTGGACAACTTTGAAAGCAGTGAACGTGGTGCCGGCGGCTTCGGCAGCACAGGCAAGCACTGATTACCGGCATGAAATACGACGACCTACGCGATTTCATCGCCCAACTGGAAAAAATGGGCGAACTGAAACGGATCAAGACACCCGTCTCCACCCATCTGGAAATGACCGAAATCTGCGATCGTGTTCTGCGCGCAGAAGGCCCTGCCATTCTGTTCGAGAATGTGAAAGGCCATACCATGCCAGTATTGGCCAACCTGTTTGGCACGCCAAAGCGGGTAGCCATGGGTATGGGGGCCGATGATGTATCGGCGCTGCGCGACATCGGTACGTTGCTGTCTTACCTGAAAGAGCCGGAGCCCCCCAAAGGCCTGCGCGATGCCTGGGAGAAATGGCCGGTATTGAAGCAGGTCCTGAACATGGCCCCCAAAGAAGTGCGCAGCGCGCCCTGCCAGGAAGTCGTCTGGGAAGGCAAGGATGTCGATCTATCCCGCATCCCGATCCAGCACTGTTGGCCAGGGGATGTAGCCCCCTTGATCACGTGGGGCTTGGTGGTCACCCGTGGCCCGCATAAAACCCGACAGAACCTGGGCATTTATCGCCAACAGGTGTTAGGGCCCAACAAGGTCATCATGCGCTGGCTGGCCCACCGTGGCGGCGCGTTGGATTTCCGCGAGCACTGCCAGACCAACCCCGGGCAACCGTTCCCCATTGCCGTCGTACTGGGTTGCGATCCCGCGACCATCCTGGGTGCCGTCACCCCAGTACCAGATTCGCTCAGCGAATACCAGTTTGCCGGCCTGCTGCGCGGCGCCAAAACCGAGTTGGTGAAATGCATCGGCTCCGATCTGCAAGTACCGGCTTCCGCCGAAATCGTGCTGGAAGGCGTGATCCATCCAGGCGAAACGGCACTGGAAGGCCCCTATGGCGACCATACCGGCTATTACAACGAGCAGGAAACCTTCCCGGTATTTACGATTGAGCGCATCACCATGCGGCGCAATCCGATCTATCACAGCACCTATACCGGCAAACCGCCGGATGAACCGGCAATCCTGGGTGTTGCGTTGAACGAGGTCTTCGTACCGATCCTGCAAAAGCAGTTCCCGGAAATCACCGATTTCTACTTGCCACCAGAAGGCTGCAGTTATCGGCTGGCCGTTGTCAGCATGAAGAAGGCGTATCCAGGCCATGCCAAACGGGTCATGTTCGGTATATGGTCGTTCCTGCGGCAGTTCATGTACACCAAGTTCATCATCGTTACCGATGACGATGTAGACATCCGCGACTGGAAAGAAGTGTTCTGGGCACTCACCACACGAGTTGACCCTACAAGAGATACGACTTTGGTCGATAATACACCTATTGACTACCTCGATTTCGCCAGCCCGGTTTCTGGCTTGGGCTCCAAGATGGGCATTGATGCCACCAACAAATGGCCCGGCGAAACCACTCGCGAATGGGGCACCCCCATCGTGATGAGCGACGAGGTAAAGCAACGTGTGGATACGATGTGGAACGAGCTCGGGTTGTAGGCAAAACCAATAAGGTCAAGCAGGTGCCGATTCTGGAATACGATAAGGCACCCGCTCGTTTTTTGCCGTATGACACCGACTTTCCCATCGTGGCAGCAATGCTGGCGGCGCTCATCCGCCACCATGCCCCGCAGCTTGAAGTAGAGCACATTGGCAGTACCGCCGTACCCGACTGTGGTGGTAAAGGTATTGTCGATCTCGTAGTCAGTTACCAGCCCGGTGAAATCGCCATCGCTCGTGATGCCATCGACCACCTTGGCTTTCAGCGCCAAACAGCCGGCCACGCATTTCCGGAAAGTCGCCCCATGCGGGTGGGTAGTGTTGTGTTCAATGGCAAGCACTACCGCATCCATGCCCATATTCTGGAACATGCCTGTGCCGAGCACTTGGAAATGCAATGGTGGCGGGACGAACTGATCCACAATCCGTCACTCAAGGCAGCCTATGAAAGCGAAAAGAAGCGCATTCTGGAGGATGGCCTGTCGGAGCCACTAGCCTATACCCAGGCTAAATCAGGATTTATCGAAAGCGCCCTCGCACCACGTCGCCAAAAAGATAAATCAAAAAAGTAACCACCCTATTCCTTAGAGCCTGTTCAAAGTCTTTGTGATTGGTTGAATGTGAGACACTTGGGAGATGAGAAAAAGCTACCCGAGCGACATTAGTCGTGCCCAATTTGAAGTGATCCGGCCATTA
>NZ_SCOH01000061.1 GCF_005503445.1 Chitinivorax sp. B
CCCCAAAATCGACCAGCCAAAGGGTTATGTGGACGGCAAGCTCGCCCGCGCCCACGTCTCAACTGCTCGCGTACTCAAGAAGGCTCGGGTGGGAAGACCTTGAAAGGGGTGGCCTTTAGGGCCCACGACCGTGGCGGTCTGCGGGCCTTTCATGACTGGCCGTTCGTGCTGCCGCAACGGACGGAACGGGATTTTTCGGCGAATGGCGCTGAAACTGTTCTGGAAGACCAGATGCGGCTGTCCGTTACGGATATTGCTATACGCCTCGACATGGGTAGACAGTACCAGAAACTGGTTATCCCCACCCGCCGTATCGAACCAGGGATGTTCGAGTATTTCAAAAGTCCGGCCAGCGATCAGGCCGCGACATTCGGCGTTACCAGTGAATTGCTTTGCCTGCCACTCACAGGCCTCCATCCGCAGACGGGCTTCGCGTTCGCCATCCCCCACACCACGATAACCGAAGGCGGGGTTGCCATCATAGACTTCCAACCTGGGTACCGCACCCTGTTCGGCAATGGTTGGCTCTTCCAGATATTGTGGTGTATGCGGGGCCTTGAAATCGAATGTATTCAGCGAAATCTTGGTCGGTTGTAGTTCACGGCTAGCGGAAAAATGCGTAATGCAATCTTCGAATTCAACCCGATCCCCCCCATTGAAGCGAATACGGGCATGGGCGTCTTGCGGTGGACAGCAGCCGGCATTGGTTGAATCGTCGACGATCACCATGGTATGGCCATCAGGACGGTGTTCAAAGTAATAGAACAGACCGAAGCGCTCCATTACCCGCGCAGCAAAATGCTGGTCGCTCTCACCATACTGTACGATGAAGCTTTCCTTCTGATAGTCCTTGTGCAGGCGGAAACTGTAATCGGCAAAGCCTGGGTAGTTTTCCTTGAACAAGGTATCGAGCACATCGCGAACCGTCATCTCCTGATAGATGCGGCTGTTGATGCGCTTGTTCAGCATACCGAACCAAGCCACGATACGGGCATCGTACATTGACATGTTGCCATCGGTATGACGGAAGGAAAACGACTCGACATAGCCGTTGATCGGGTGTTCGCTGCCATCCTGCATCGCAATGGCCACTGTCACGTTCCGGCCCATCACATCTTTCAGATCGATGTCATCGCGGGGGGATTGCAGGTCAAGATGAAACTCGAATACGTCAGACATCGCAGCATTGCCAACAATGGCAGCAATCGACAGCTTGCAATCCATGGGTAGGCCATGAATGCGCAACAGCCGGTTTTGCTGACTGAGCGAAGGCAATCCGCCACCCCCCTCCAACGCTGCCTTGGCTACTGCCGGTGCTGGCTGGAATGCAATATCGGGCGAAGCGAAATCCATGACTGCCTGGCCAGCGAGCGGATGTTCAGCAATATGCAATTTCTCGGCGATGGGTTCAGCAACGGCTTCCAGCTCTTCGGGCACAGCAACAGCCGGCGTCAGAGACCTGGCCACGGGCACGTTCTGCGGTAACCCACCCTGCGCAATATCGGAAAAAACCGACGCAGCCTGCAAGGCACGTGGATCAACACCTGCTGCCTGTGCCAAGCCATTCACCGCAGACACCCCCTGTAACGCGTCGCCTTGTTGCAACGCCTCGACGCCGTCAGCCACGGCAGTTGCGGTTTGCAATGCCTGCGGGTCAACACCTGCCACTTGGGCAAGCGACATGCCACCGTCCAGAGCTTGTTGAGGATTCAAACTGGGTACAGGGCTATGGCCAACCAGTGAATTGGCATGCTCCGGAATGAGTTGTTCTGACAAGGTAACTCCCGGTACGGATGTATGTTGGATTGGAATAAGCAGACCAATATATTCGAAACGGCGAAATTATTCCGATGACATAATATTGTATAGTCATCACCTACCTTTCACAAGCGCAGAAAAGCGCGGAATCACGCGCCTATCCATGTTTAAAACAAAATTTACACAGCATTCAATCAATGCATCAAACACGTTGACAGCCTTGTTGTTCCAACAAAATCAGCAACCCCACAATGCCGCTGAAATTATCCTGTTTCGCAAATACCCATATTGAAAACCTGACGATTCTGCATACATGAAAACTGTGACGACCCAAGCAACAAATGCACGAGGACACAATTGCTGGACGTCATCGACCCAAATACCACACAATCGCCGTACCATGCCGCCGCCAACCGCGACGGACATACCCCACTTGGCCGAGGTGCAACCCGCTCCCCAGGCCGAGCGACGACATAGCAATTCCAGAGGAGGATGACATGAACCCAGACAACAAAACTTTCATTGTGGCCGGGGGTGGTTCTGGCTTAGGCGCTGCAACCGTCAATATGCTGATTGCCCAGGGTGCCAATGTTGTGGTTGCCGACTTGAATGAAGCAACCGGATTGGCATTGGCCGAGAAACTGGGCAGCAAAGCCCGTTTCATCAAAACCGATGTTACCCAGGAAGTTCAGGTGGCAGCCGCGATCAAATTGGCACTGGATAGTTTTGGCACGCTATGGGGCGCCGTGAACTGCGCCGGCATTGCCACTGGTGAAAAAGTGGTCGGCAAGGAGGGCCCGCATCGACTGGACAGTTTTACCCGCACTGTACAGATCAACCTGATTGGCACCTTCAATGTACTGCGGTTGGCGGCTGATACCATGAGCCGTAACCACCCAGAGCACACCGGCGAACGAGGTGTGCTGATCAATACCGCCTCTGTTGCCGCATTTGACGGTCAGATTGGCCAAGCTGCTTATTCAGCTTCCAAAGCCGGTATCGTCGGCATGACCTTGCCGATCGCTCGCGAATTGGCTCGTCATGGCATTCGCGTCATGACCATCGCCCCAGGCCTGTTCGACACCCCCATGATGGCCGGCCTGCCGGAAGACGTACGAATCTCACTCGGGCAACAGGTCCCCTTCCCGTCCCGCTTGGGCCAACCAGATGAATATGCCGCGCTGGTACGTCACATCATCGAGAATCCAATGTTGAACGGTGAAGTCATCCGCCTTGACGGCGCGATCCGGATGACGGCAAAGTAAATAACCATTACGTCATAGGCAGGTGTTGAGCATCTCATATGGGATGCTCAATGCTTGCGTGCCAAGATGAAGGAACCCAACGTAATAGCAGCAAAAGTCTAGCTTAGCGACTGACCTGTCCCAAACCACCACCATACTGCCATGGCGCTTTGGCAAAGCGCCCGGTTCATTTGATTCAAGACCGCATTCGTGTCAGACAGGCCACTGCAAATAGAAATGGGCGCCCACACCTGGCTTCAAACCGATCTGGCCACCATGTAAAGCCATGATGCGTGCCGCGATGGCCAGCCCTAACCCATGACCAGCCCCATTGGGCCGACTGCCGCGCACAAACGGTTCAAATATCCGGGTTTCTTCGCCGGCTGGCACCCCTGGGCCGTCATCATGCACATGCAATGCCACCTCATCATCCTGTCGGCTGACTGTCAGCGTGACCTCACTACGGGCAAAACGGCAGGCGTTGGCCAGCAGATTACGGAAAGCATGACGAAGTTGCAGCGCATCGAACGGGACCATCAATGGCTGATCTGGCCCGTTCAGCACGACCCGGATACCGGTTTGTGGCCATAACGACAACTCCTGCCTGATCCAGGCCATCAGGTCATGTGTCTCCACCCGAATTGCGGGTTGCTGAGCGTGAGACATACGGGCATAGACCAGTGCGCTTTCAATCAACGACTCCAGCTCGTCAGTGGCTCGCTGCAGCGCTGCCAGTGTGGCATGCTTTCCATGGGCAGCCGGCAACTCGTCTTCGAGCAACGCCAAACCAAAGCGAAAGCGGGCCAGCGGCGTACGTAACTCGTGCGACACAGCACGAGACACCTCCCGCTGTTGCTCGATCAGTGATCGTAAACCTGCTGTCATCCGATTGAACTGTCCAACCACCGTTTCATAGCGCCGACTCTCGGCGGCCTGCAACTGTACGGACAAATCGCCCCCCGCCAGCACACTCATTGCCTCCTGCAAACGGCGATGGTCACGCCGGGCCGGTGCTACAAGCCATTGAGAAACTATCCACAGGAACCCGATTAATGCCAGTATAAACGCCGCAATCAACTGATGTACCGACACATAGCGCGGATAATCGCTTCGAGCCGGTGTAATCCAGATTGGCCCCAACACCAACACCTGTCGACTCCCCGCCACACGATGCAACACCATGTCCTGGTCTTCGCCCAATGTAATCTCGCCCCGCACCAATCGCGCATGATCCAGATGGGGTAATTTCATTTGATCCAGTGGCTGAATAGCCAAACGGTAGTCGAAGTCATGCTGCATGCCAGCCAACACAGTTGGCCACTGTGCCAGTGGATACGGTTTGAGCGCCTTTTCGATCAAAGTGATCGGCCCATGCATCATGCGGCGGAATTCCTCATTGCTTTGCACGGTGGCTTCATCATAGATACGATCCAGCAACAAACCAAAACCGAACCAGGCCACCCCAAGCCACGCAGCCAAACAAGCAACCAATAGCCCTCGCCGCATGCCCTGCCCACCTGATATCCAGCGCATTACCAGTCAACCTTGCTGAGCAGATAGCCCTTGCCACGAATGGTCTTGATCCGTGATGGCACATCCGGATCATCACCAAATTTGCGTCGCAACCGGCAAATACGAGTGTCGACGGAACGATCCATCCCGTCATAACCGATACCGCGCAACCCTTGAATCAAAGCTTCACGGCTGACTACCTCCCCTGCCCGCTCTGCCAGAAACCAGAGCAGATCGAATTCAGCCGTTGTCAGCGCTACCTCGTTACCAGCCAACCAGGCTGCACGGGCACGTTGGTTGATACGGAACGGCCCCAGCTGGATTTCGCCAGCTTGCGGCAAATTGACCGGGGTACGCCGCAATCGGGCCCGCAGGCGCGCCAGTAACAACCGCGGCTGCACCGGCTTGGTCAGGTAATCGTCCGCACCCAGTTCCAGGCCGAGGATCTGATCGACATCTTCGTCCCGTGCGGTCAACATCAACAACACACCGCTGTAATGCGGCATCACCCGGCGACATACCTCGAAGCCATCACATCCGGGCAGACCAACGTCCAGAATCACTACCGCCGGCTGACTGGCCAGGATGCGGTCGATGGCACGCAAGCCATTGGATTCGACCGCGACATCAAACCCGTGTTGCGCAAGATAGCGTGCGGTCAATTCCGCCAGATCTACATCATCTTCAACCAACAATAAATTCTGAGTAGATGTGGTCTCCATCTTCTATTCTCTTTATCAGTGATGATTGGCGAGGCATGGCATTGTTGTATCAAAACGACATGGCCATGAAAATGCGGGAACAGCCTATCTTTACACACAAGCAGAGGGCAAGCGCAAGCCGTGCCAAGTCGCCCCCGCCCGTCCTGGTTCGATATCCGCTCGTCGGAAAGAATGACTGACGACGAAAAAAGATTCAGCTATGCTGAATTCAGGGAGGCAGGAAAGCACTGATACGAGGCAGCATGCGGCTTTACGCTGCAATGCAATATCCGGAATCTGAAAAAAATCTGCCTTGGCGACGGAATTCCCCTCGCGTTTTCGGGACTAATCCTCTGAGCTTGTTTAGGGCTCGGCACCGGCCGAACTGACTGGTAGAGACACAAAGGGCATGACACATGGACATCTTTGAGAACTACGCAGCACGTTACGAAAAAACCCGGGAGGAGGAATACTCCCTTAAGGAATACCTGGAAATCTGCAAACGCGACAAACTCGCGTATGCCACCTCCGCCGAACGCATGCTGGCAGCGATTGGCGAACCCGAGTTGACCGACACCCGCAACGATACACGCCTGTCGCGCATCTTCGCGAACAAAGTGATCAAGGTCTACCCTGCTTTCCGAGAGTTTTACGGCATGGAAGAAGTCATTGAGCAAGTGGTGGCTTATTTTCGGCATGCGGCACAAGGGCTGGAAGAGAAGAAACAGATTCTCTACCTGCTGGGCCCCGTGGGTGGCGGCAAGTCATCCATCGCCGAAAAACTGAAATATCTGATGGAAAAGGTGCCGTTTTATTGCATCAAAGGGTCTCCGGTCAACGAATCGCCACTGGGCCTGTTCAGTGAAGATGAAGATGGCCCGATCCTGGAAGAAGACTACGGCATTCCGCGCCGTTACCTGAAAACGATCATGTCGCCCTGGGCCGTCAAGCGGTTGCATGAATTCAACGGCGACATCAATCAGTTCCGCGTCGTCAAACGTTATCCATCCGTACTGAAGCAGATTGCCGTATCGAAGACGGAACCAGGCGATGAGAACAATCAAGATATCTCGTCACTGGTCGGCAAAGTGGATATCCGCAAGCTGGAGGAATACGCGCAGGATGATCCGGATGCCTATAGCTACTCAGGTGGCCTGTGCCTGGCCAACCAAGGGCTGATGGAATTTGTAGAAATGTTCAAAGCGCCGATCAAGGTGCTGCACCCCTTGCTGACCGCCACCCAGGAAAGCAACTTCAAGGGCACTGAAGGCTTTGGCGCCATCCCGTTCGATGGCATCGTGCTGGCGCATTCCAATGAATCGGAATGGAAGCAGTTCAAGAACAATCGCAACAACGAGGCTTTCCTCGACCGGATCTACATCGTCAAGGTACCGTACTGCCTGCGTGTCAGCGAAGAGGTGAAGATCTACGAGAAGCTGGTTCGCAACTCTTCTCTCTCCAAAGCGCCCTGCGCACCTGGCACACTGAAGATGATGGCACAGTTTGCGGTACTGTCGCGACTGAAAGAGCCGGAGAACTCCAGCGTCTACTCCAAGATGCAGGTGTACGATGGCGAGAACCTGAAGGATACCGATCCGAAAGCCAAATCGATGCAGGAATACCGCGACTACGCGGGTGTCGACGAAGGCATGAATGGGTTGTCCACCCGGTTTGCATTCAAGATTCTGTCAAAGGTATTCAACTTTGACCATACCGAAGTGGCAGCCAATCCGGTGCATCTCCTGTATGTACTGGAACAGCAGGTGGAGCGCGAGCAGTTTCCGCCCGAGTCTGAACAGAAATACATGGCCTATATCAAGGAATACCTCGCGCAACGCTATGTGGAATTCATTGGCAAGGAGATTCAGACAGCCTATCTGGAAAGTTATTCGGAGTATGGCCAGAACATTTTCGACCGTTATGTGACCTTTGCCGACTTCTGGATTCAGGATCAGGAATTCCGCGATCCAGACACCGGCGAAAGTTTCGACCGCAACTCATTGAACAATGAGCTGGAAAAAATTGAGAAGCCAGCCGGCATTTCGAATCCGAAAGACTTCCGCAACGAGATCGTCAACTTCGTGTTGCGGGCACGGGCGCAAAATGGCGGCAAGAATCCGACCTGGACCAGCTACGAAAAACTCCGGACGGTCATCGAGAAGAAGATGTTCTCGAACACCGAAGAGCTATTGCCGGTCATTTCGTTCAATGCCAAAGCCAGTGCTGAAGATGCCAAGAAACATCAGGATTTTGTCGATCGCATGGTCGACAAGGGTTACACCGCCAAACAGGTTCGCCTGTTGTGCGAATGGTATCTGCGGGTACGCAAGTCGTCTTGAGTGAAGGCGGTATGAATCTGCTTCCGGATGATGCTGCAACCAGAGCATCAGGCATCATCCGGCGGCGGGTTCGCACCGACTGCTGCGCAGTCGCAGCAGGTCGTTCCGCGTGGGATGGCCATGGATGCCGCGCGGCGGCGGGCAAGCTGGTTGCAATGCCTGATCTGCCCCGGTCTGCATGATGGTGATCATCGGGATAGCAAGCAGGAGAGTGTTTTGACTTACCTTATTGACCGGCGCCTGCAAGGAAAGAACAAGTCCGCGATCAATCGCGAGCGGTTTCTACGGCGTTACAAGGCGCAGATCAAAGACGCCGTGGCACGTGCCGTGAAAGGCCGCTCCATCACGGATATCGAAAGTGGAGAAAAAGTCTCCATTCCCGTCAAGGATATCAACGAACCTACTTTTGGCCACACTCGCGGCGGTGTGTGGGAAACCGTTCACCCCGGCAACAAGGAGTATCTCAAAGGCGACCGTGTGAATCGCCCGCAAGGTGGAGGGAGCGGTGCTGGCAAGGGCAAGGCCGGGAACAGTGACGAGACCACCGAAGATGATTTTGTATTCGAGCTGAGTCGCGAAGAATTCATGAACTATTTCTTCGAAGACCTCGAACTACCCAATATGGTGAAGACGCAACTCACATCCACCACAGAATTCAAGCAACATCGTGCCGGCTTCACCGTATCCGGCACGCCCTCCAACATTCATGTCTTGCGCTCGTTGCGTGGTGCACTGGGCCGCCGAATCGCAGTCGGTGGGCCAACCCGCAAGCGGCTGAAGGAGGCGGAAGACGAACTGGCGGAACTGCTGCTCGATCTGCCAGAGGACCATCCGAAAATTCAAGCTCTACGGCACGAGATTCACCATTTACGTACCCGCATTCTGGCAATTCCATTCATCGACCCATTCGATCTACGCTACTCAAATCGGGTCAAAACCCCCAAGCCATCCAGTCAGGCGGTCATGTTCAGCATCATGGATGTCTCCGGCTCGATGGACGAACAGAAAAAGGATACAGCCAAGCGCTTCTTCATCCTGCTCTACCTGTTTCTGACCCGGGTCTACGACAAGATAGAGGTGGTTTTCATCCGTCACCACACTTCCGCGGTGGAAGTTGACGAGCAGGAATTCTTCAATTCACGAGAATCTGGCGGCACCGTCGTGTCGAGCGCCTTGCACCTGCTGCTGAAGATCGTTCGCGAACGTTATGCCAAAGGTGACTGGAACGTGTATGTGGCCCAGGCCTCGGATGGCGATAACTGGGACAGCGATTCCGTCACCTGCCGCGAACTGCTGACCAACAACATCATGGAACTGGTGCAGTACTATGCCTACGTCGAAATCACTGACGGCCCAGCCCAGAACCTGTGGGAGGAATACAACCAGGTCAAGGACTTCCACCCGCATTTTGCTATGCAGAAAATCGAGTCACCGGCCGACATCTACCCGGTGTTCCGCGAACTTTTCAAAAAGCAGCCGAAATGACTACGGAACTCACCAAAGTCAATCCCAACCGACTGCCCGAACAATCGGAGTGGACTTTTGAATTGCTCGAGCAGGTTCATAACGAGATTCGCCGCGTAGCAGAAGGGTTCAAACTCGACACCTACCCCAATCAGTTGGAAGTCATCACCGCCGAACAGATGATGGATGCCTATACGTCGGTCGGCATGCCGGTCAGCTACCACCATTGGTCGTTCGGCAAGCACTTTCTGAGTACCGAAAAAGGTTATCGACGTGGCCAGATGGGCTTGGCATACGAGATTGTGATCAATTCCAATCCATGTATCGCCTACCTGATGGAGGAAAATTCGCTGACCATGCAATCGCTGGTGATTGCCCACGCCAGCTATGGTCACAATTCTTTTTTCAAAGGCAATTACCTGTTCCGGACCTGGACCGATGCCGATGCCATCATTGATTACATGGTGTTTGCCAAACACTACATCTCGGAATGTGAGCGGCGCTATGGTGTGGAGGCCGTGGAAGAGCTGCTGGACTCCTGCCATGCTCTGCAAAACTATGGTGTGGACCGCTATAAACGGCCGGCCAAGCTATCTCTGGCAGAAGAAAAAGCCAGACAAAAAGATCGCGAAGAATACCTGCAATCGCAGGTTAACATTATCTGGCGTACATTACCGCGCCGTGACGAAACCCCTACCGCACAGGAAATACAGCGCTTTCCAGTCGAACCACAAGAGAACCTGCTGTACTTCATCGAGAAATTTGCGCCCTTGCTGGAACCCTGGCAGCGGGAGATCGTACGGATCGTGCGCAAGATCGCCCAGTATTTCTACCCGCAACGACAGACCCAGGTAATGAATGAAGGATGGGCAACCTTCTGGCATTACACCATTCTGAACCAGATGTACGACGAGGGCTTGCTGAGCGACGGCTTCATGATGGAGTTCCTGCAAAGCCATACCAATGTGGTCTATCAGCCCCCGGTCACCAGCCCTTACTACAATGGTATCAACCCCTATGCGCTGGGCTTTGCGATGATGCGGGACTTGCGCCGCATCTGCGAGGACCCAACCGAGGAAGACTATCGCTGGTTCCCGGACATGGCGGGTGGTGACTGGCAAAAAACCCTGGATTTTGCAATGCGCAATTTCAAGGATGAGAGCTTCATCGCCCAATACCTGTCACCCAAGATGATTCGGGACTTCCATTTCTTCTCAGTACTGGATGATGATGAGGACGAAAAACTGCTGATCTCTGCCATCCATGACGATGACGGCTACCGCTATATCCGCCACAAATTGGCCGAACAATACAACTTGGGCAACCGTGAGCCAAACATCCAGGTCTGGTCCGTCAATACGCATGGCGATCGTTCCCTGACCTTGCGCCACACCCAGTTCCAGCGACGACCGCTGAACCAGCAAACCGAAGAAGTCCTGAAGCATGTCGCCCGGCTATGGGGATTCGATGTGCAGTTGGAAGCAGTGGATACCCGAGGCGATGTCGTCCAGCGATATGAATGCCATCGTGAAAAAAGACATGGTCGTTAGGTTTAATCGATAACAAGATTAAAACGGCAGCCAATGCTGCCGTCTCTCAATGCATGACCCCGCCGTCCCGCAATTGCGGGGATGGTCAGTGCATGGACACATCACCGAATATCAGGAGAAGGTCATGCCTAAGTCCTTGCTGCTGGTCACTTGCCTGGCGATCAGTCTGGGTTCCACCGCATTTGCCGTCGATATCCGCACGGCTGCACAGGTGGATTCTGAACCCAAGTTTGTCACCCTCAATGGTGCAGTATCCGGTATCTGTGTCGAGGTCATGCGAGCCGTCGAGAAAACGGATCCATCCCTGAAATTTGTCGGCGATCAAAACATGACACCGTTGGCTCGTATCGAGTCCGCCTTGGAAGGAGGCGCATTAGATGCCGCTTGCGGCCTGGCCCGCAATAAGGAGCGGGAAGGCAAGTTCCTGTTTGCCACAACCCCGCTCTTCCCGGTGAACTGGCAACTGGCCGTGCGTGCCAATGACAATGTACAGATCAGCAGTTGGGATGACGTCAAGAAACTGGCGCCAGACAATGTGATTCTGATCAATTTTGGTAGTGGCGCCATCAAACGGGTGGAAGCAGTAGGTGGTCTAAAACTGGATACTGCGGGCAAGACCACCAACGATAACCTGCAAAAACTGGAAGCCGGCCGTGGGCGGTTCTTTTACTATCGCAGCCCTGGCTTCAAATCTGAACTGAAGGCCCATGCTGGCAAGTTCCGCATCCTACCTGCCGTGCTGGATTCCTCTCCGTTTTTCATGATGTTTGGTAAACACGTTGCCAAAGAAACGGTCGACAAATTCGATAAAGCCCTGCAACAGCTGTCCAAACAAGGGGATTTGGCGAAGCTGGTGGATAAATGGGATGAGTATTAGCAACTGATCTTGCCCACCCGCTGATGCTGTCCAATGCATGGCCGCCTATTACGAGCCATGATCCTGCCGTCCTTATGGTTGGCGGGGTCAATAAGTCATGCCCTTGAGTTACGGGTGGCAGCCCAACTTGAATCCGAACCGAAGTATGTCGCCACGGGTAATACCATCGGCGGCATTTGCGTCGACATCATGCGCGCTGTCGAGCAGTCCGACCCCAGCTTACGTTTTGTCGGGGACCAGCGCTGGCTGTCACTCGGCCGTATCGAGGCTGGGGTCTATTCCGGATCACTGGATGCAGCTTGCGGCATGGTCAAGAACGCGACCCGTGTCAACCGGTTTCAATTCCCGAGCCTACCCATCTATCAGGTCAGGTACCATCTGGTCGTCCGCTCGCATGATCCCATCGAGATTCACAGTTGGGAGGATGTACGGGCATTGGGGCAGCAAGGAATCGTATTGGTCAATCTGGGCAGTGGTCCAATTGGCCGCCTGGAAGCAATAGGCGGACTGTTGCTGGATACTGCCGGCAATACAACCGACACCAATCTGCGCAAGCTGGAAGCCGGGCGTGGACGGTTCTTCTACTACCGATCCCCTGGTCTGAAAAGCGCACTGGCGCCCTATTCGGGAAAATTCCGCATCCTCCCGACGGTAATGGACGCCACACCCTTCTATTTCTTCTTCGGCAAGCATGTTGCGCCCGAGGTGGTTCACCGTTTCAGCAATGCATTGGGGCAACTGGAGCAAAGTGGCGTGCTGACCCAAATTGTAGACAGATGGGACAATGAGTGAGGACTTGCAGTAATACCTCGGCTGACGGCAGTCTGGCAACAAGGTCAAGCGCCTAGCTCAACATCCGATTCAGCCCCATTCGGAGCCCCGCATACTGATGTATCGCCAGCCCCAGCAGAATCAGGCCGGTACCAGCCCACACAACTGGGTCTACCGGTTCATGGTTCAACATCTGCCCCAACAGCATGGCCGTCACTGGTGTAATCAGCTGGATCAAGGCGACCTTGCCGGCCTGCAGATGCTTCAACAAATAGAAAAACAGGCTGAATCCAATCACCGATGCCACCGACGACATGTAGCCAATGGCCAGCAAAGTCCGTGGCGACAAGCTGGCAGGCCACCCCTGACCAAACAGCCACCAGGCGATCAGATACAGCGGCACCACCAGTGTGAGCAAGCCCGCCGTGGTGGCAAATGGATCTATCGGCGCACCGATACGTTTGATCCAGACGGTGCTGACAGCTTGTGTCACCGCGCCAACCAATACCGCCATGACAGCGAACCAGGCTTGCCCACTGACCAATACCGACGAGTGATGGATGACCACCAAACCGGCAACACCCATCAACAAGCCAATCAGTTTCCGACGGGTGAACCTTTCCGACAGCCACCATGATGCAAACAGTCCGGTCCAGATCGGGCCGGTGCCATACAGCACGGCAATCAAGCCAGAAGGGATGAACTGCGCCCCCCAGTAAGTCAGCATCATTGAAACGAATTGCAGAAAACCGGCCGCAAAATAGGTTTGCAACGACAGCTTGTCAAAACCAACCCGTATCCGCATCACCAGACACACCAGCCAAGTCAGTACCAAGGCCAATACCATGCGACTGGCAATGCCAAACAGAAAACCAGTTTCGTCAACACTCCAGCGGATACCGAGTGCAGTGGTGGACCAGATGAATATGGTAGCGAGGTAGGCGGTACCGACAGGCATAATCAGTCTACGTCAGAACAGCACAAGCAAAATGCTTTGGTGGCCGGGCAATCCGGTAGAGCCACAGGGGTCGCCTGTGGCCGAAGAGCGCGGGCCTTCAGTTCATGGCCGTTGGCTGCGCAATGAGATGGGCGGATTCTCCCCCGCCTACCGGGGGCTGTCAATCATCACGACGGGCACGCCAGCAAATGATCTCAGGTCGTTAACTTGACGCTACGGCCACCAAACCATGCATCCTATACAAATCAATCATTTGCACATGCAAGAAGGCGCCCCAACCAGTGCAACATAACGCTGATCAATCGGGCTGGCGACGCTGTTCAGCACCAGCAGCTCGCCATGCAGATCGGTATAGCAGCCACCAAACTCAGGTCTTCACCCTGCTGACTGCTCAGCCCCCATCATGGTACAGGCCAGCTGATGCGTGATGCACAAATCGACACCAGTAATGCGGCCCCAGCCACCACCACCATGCCGCCAGTCAGGCCGCTCCATTGCGACACGAAACCGATGATCGGCGGACCCAGCAACGTGCCAGCTGAGCCGATGGTCGTCACTGTTGCCAAAGTGACCGGGCTACGCCTCGCAGCGGCGGAGTAGATGCAAGGCGAGACGGCTGCAATCCCCAACCCCACCAGTGCAAACCCCAGCAAGGCGGGCACCAGCCCACCCAATGATAACGCCAGCGACAGCCCAGTAAAGGCGACCACGCCCCCCGTTACGACTAGTTTTTTGGCTCCCCATTTCGCACGCCAGTCATCGGCAAACAGCCTGGCCAACAGCATGCTGGTAGACACTGCAGCAATACCCAAAGGCGCCTGATCGACGGTCGCCCCTGCCACTTCACGCAGATACAAGGCGGACCATTCGGTCATTGAACCTTCCGCTACCGTGCCAAAAAACAGGGCGCACCCCATCCACAAGGTAGCCACATCTGGCCGACCCGCCTTCGCCGCCTTTTCTCCATTATCGGATGGTGTATCCGGCAACAAACCAGGGGCTGCATAGGCTGACAGACCCAGCATCAACAACGATACAACCAGGAAATGCCCCAGCAACGAGGTCGTCAAATGGCTGAAACCCGAGGCAAACACTGCCGAGCACATCATCCCCAGGCTGAATACCGCATGCAATCGGGACATAACCGTCTGCTTGCCGACTCGCTCCACCACCACACCCTGCGCGTTCATCGCCGTGTTGATCAGGGCACAGAGCATGCCCTCTACAAACATCACCACCAATGCCTGAGGATAAGTAGGGGCCAGGGCCAAAGCAACCAACACCAGCGGCAACAAACCAACCGCACCCAGGCATAAGCGACGCGAACCGAATCTCAGCAACAAGGTTGTGGTCACAGGAAACGCACAGATCGCCCCAAGACCACAAGCCAGCAGCAAGGTACCTACCTGGGCCGCCCCCAATCCCAAGCTGTCCTTGATGTCGGGTATACGCGATGCCCAGGCCCCCACGTTGAACCCCAGCACCAGAAATAGCGCCGCCACCGCCCATTGACGACGCCGGATTGGGATAGTGCGGGATATCAGCCCTACCCGCCCAGGCGTACTGCCAATCTCTACCATGCCATTGGGCAATTGTTGCATAAGGTCAATCCACCAAAATCAGGAAAAAAATCGAAATCATGAAACAGGTAACCTGCCACCCAACGTGCAACTAATATCTCTATTGAATTAACCACACAAAGAATACCATTCAAATACCAAAACATGATCTATGTCAATCAACCGCCAATTCACCCTCATGAATCACTTAGCCAAACTCACGCCAGAGTATATCAGGCCTGCATTCAACAAAAACACGTGCCGATCAATACCAGTTGACTACCACAATTGTTAGTTGCTTGGAGACGAACAATGGGAATTCAAGGCAAGCGGACAATGCAATCCACCGCTGCTCGGCATCAGGGTTATTCTGGGTATCAAGCCAGGAAAACGTATGGGGAGTGAATCGAGAGCACAATTCGTGGAGAAGTAGAGCTGAAACAAAAGCTCATCCCTGGCCAAGGCCGACGTGAAACCAGAACATACTTCAAGTACGGCGAATCAGTACCAGCGCGATGCCACCCAGGATGGCCACCGAAGCCAGTGCCAAGCGCAGTGTGATTGCCTCCGACAACAACAATACACCACCAAAGGCCGCCAGTGGCGGTACCGACAATTGAACCGTGGCGGCCCGCATGGCGGTGAGCCCACTCAAAGCGGCATACCAGATGACATAGCCAACACCGGATGTCAGCGCACCCGACGCAATCGCCAAGGCGATACCTATTGGCGTTACGTGAGACTGCGACAGCAGCAACACACTCAAGGCCACAGCCATTGGCGTGGCGCGGAGGAAATTACCAGCCGTTACCGCCAGCGGGTTCGGTAACCCTCGACCGCGTAGCGAATAGCCACCCCACGCCACACCAGCAATTGCCATCAGCCCTGCACCCAGCAGCGGCGGTGCCGTTACCCCCGGTAGAACCAGATAGATCAAACCAGCAACCGCCAGTATCAGCCCCACCCAGGCAACTCGGTCAAATACCTCACCTGCCCGTAAGCCAGCCGTGAACATGGTAACCTGCACCGCACCAAACAAGATCAACGCACCCGTACCCGCACTAAGCGACAGATAGGCAAAGGAAAAGCAGGCGACATAAACAAACAGCATGGCCGCCGCCAGCCAGTCCGGACGAGCCGGCGTCGCCTTGCTGGGCATCAGCCGCATGATGATAGCCAGCATCAGTGCCCCCGAAACCAGTCGGATACTCGCGAAGCTGGCCGCGTCAACGGCCAGTTGCTGCAATGCAAGCCGGCATAGTAGTGAATTGGCTGCAAATGCCACCATGGCAATAGCGGTGAGCAAGATGACACGCAGGCTACCTGAGCCTGCTTTCACGTCAGACATACGCCCTTCCAGGCCGATCATCCGTCGCATTGAATGCATACCCCATCATCAGGTACCACCATTTAAGTGTGACTTGCCACCAACAACGCCGCCCAAGCCAGTAATGCGAAACCCAACGGTGCACTCAGCTTCTTCCCCCAGCTCACATTCTTTTCAATGGCCATCACTGCGGCCAGCAACAGCATCCAACCCAAGCTACCCGCCCCCACGGCAAACATCAACAACATCAGTGCCCAACAGCACCCTACACAAAACAGCCCATGATGCGCGCCCAACATGAAAGCCTGACGGGCATGATCCCGCCCTCGCCAATGCTCGATCACAAAGCTCAGCGGCGTACGGCACTTTTCCAGGCAACGATATTTCAATTTGCTGAACTGAAACATGCCAGCACTGGCAATAATGACAGCACCAATCAACCAACTATGCCAAGCCAACATGGGCACCTGAGCAATGCCACTCAGCAACAGCGCATGCAGGCCATGCGCCAACCAGCCGAAAACACCCCACACTGCCATATAACCCAGCCCAAGCAATCCCAACAACCACATCCGATCTGATCGGCCAGCCACCAATCGGTCAAAAGCATCAAACAATGGCAAGGTCGTTGGCAACATCATGGCAGCGGTCATCAGAATCCATGCTCCACCGTATAACACAGCCGGGACGATCACCTCCCCACCTGGCAAGGCACGGCATAGTGCGGCAGCCGGCCCTGCCGATGTCCAGTCCCCATGGTTCAAATAGCCACTGTATGGGCTGAGCGTCCAAGCCCACAAAACCAGCCAGGCCAGTACCACCACGCTGACCAGTACTGGCAGAAACACACGCTGATGGTATGAAACGCTGGGCATGGGCATCCTTCGTCAAGCATCGAACACAAAGGTGCTCTGCAAGGCATTGTGGTCCTTGAGATCGACATCAATACCAATCGCAGCATTTTTTGAGCGATACACCGGGGCCTTACCCACATAGGCCGGTGCCCCTGGCACGGTTGAGAAGGCCGTATCCGACAAGGTGGTCTTGCCACCTGTAGCGCCAAGATAGGGGTCCAGCTCAGCATAATAATCCGTCCCGATTGCAAGCGTCCCCTTGCCTGCTTGCACAGTGAAGGTAATCGGCGCCCGTTCCACGGATACCACCGTGCCAATCAGTTTCACCAGATCTGCCACCGGGCCGCCGGCCTTACCGGTATAGACCTTGAGTAATGCATCCTCTTGAGCCTTTGATGCGGCATCGTCGATAAAAATGGCTGCAGTCCAGTTCCCTTTCAATATATTGCCAGGTACATGGGCAACTGCAGCAATAGTGCGGCCGCTGACATCCACACCATCAACCATGCCATTGTCCATATGCCATGCAATGATGGTGTCACAGGTACCGAAATCCGGGTCCTCGCCAATCCAGCACGGACACAGAACACGACAGTTACACACCTCAAGCAGACGACCTTCCAGGTGATAGCCCATTTTGCCCCTCCATTAGAATCGGATTGATCAATACTGACAGCACGCATGAAAAAGCACGCTCGTGGCCGCGCCTGGCCATTCATTCAGAACGATATGGAAATTTGTTTCGCCCTTTGATGGCAATGCAGATTGGCATTGTGGAGGCAGTGACCAACACCTCACGCTCGTCACATGCTGGCAACAATCTTTACCTGTGGAAAAGGCTGGAATGAACAAATCGGGTATAGAACAGTTGCCATGCAAATACAAGCTCAGGGCAGCTCCATGACCAGGCTTCGGTTCACCTCATCCCGCCAGGCAAAACAGGAATCCAGGCAGCCGCCACGATACCGACATTTATCCAGCTATCGACGCCCCCCCGGGTTGTAGGTCCGATACCCGTTATGACTCAGCTTGATGCCATTATCCCATTGCTGCCCCGGGAAGCACAGGTTGTAGACAAACTGGTTGCCATTCTTGTCGGCATCCTGATCCGGCAGGGTGTTGCCGAAGGCTTCACTTTCCCAGCGCCAGGTCAGGCGTTTGTTGAACGCGTCGTAGATGGCGCGTGGGGTGTTGAGGTGGTCGGCGTAGACGTGGTAGATCAGTGGTTTGCTGGGGTCGCTGCTGTTGGGGCGCACCACCGCGATCGGGG
>NZ_SCOH01000062.1 GCF_005503445.1 Chitinivorax sp. B
GCCTGGCCATGCAAGACACCGGATTCGAACGAGCGGACATAGTGGTGACTATCTTGACCCGGTTGCCGGTGTAGTTGATAGGTCAACGTCCGGATGCCCGGCAAGCCCGGGCAACCCTGTCGACCAATGCCAACCACCTGGTGGTCGGGTTGCTGGGCGTAGTGCAAGGCAAGATGGCGGAACTGGCCAGGAAAATTCTGATGGATCAACAGGATGCGCATGGGTGAAGCGATACAGCGGGATTTGTAAAAAGCTGTAAATTGTAGCAGTTTTGTTGCGGTGCAGCGAGTGAAATATGCAGGTTGAGTATTGATTTTACAGGGGAATATGCCCGAGAAGGGCGAGGGTATTGGGTTTGCGACGAGGCTGGCAAGGTGGCCAGACCCTACAAACAGCCCGCACTTAACTGAGGGCTGTTGTAACGGGGGAATAGACTACCGTTTTGGTATTACACACTCTGCCCACACGCATAGCCTGATGACCAGGCCCATTGAAAATTGAATCCGCCTAGCCACCCAGTCACATCCACGACTTCACCGATGAAATACAGGCCCGGTGTGTTCTTGGCTTCCATGGTTTTGGATGACAGCTCGTTGGTATCGACGCCGCCTAATGTGACCTCTGCTTTTTTATAGCCTAGCGTGCCACTGGGTTTGAACGACCAGTCGTGTAACTGTGCGCTGAGTTCTCGCAGTTGCTTTTCATTAAGCTGTTTTACCGGCAGGTTGAGTTGGCGGGCTTCGGCAAATGCGGTGGCGAAGCGTTTGGGGAGCCGTTGCGCGAGGAGGTTGGCCAGTAGCATGTCGCTGCGGCGGTGTTCGAGCAGCCAATCCGCTGCATTGTCGTCGGGGAATAGATCAAGGTGGATGGCAGAACCTGGTTTCCAATAGGACGATACCTGCAGGATGGCGGGGCCAGAAAGACCACGATGGGTAAGTAGGATGGCTTCTCGGAAGCGGCCTTTGCCCGACTGGGTGACAGCATCGAACGAGATGCCAGATAGTTCAGCATAGGGGGCGAAGTCTTCCGGTTGGAAGGTCAGTGGGACCAAGCCGGCCGAAAGGGGGGTGACCGCCAGGCCAAATTGTTTGGCAATTTCATAACCCAAACCGGTGGCGCCGATCTGCGGAATGGAGAGGCCGCCAGTGGCGATGACCAGTTTGTCGCAGGTGATATCCCCACGGTTGGTGGCCAAAAGGTAGCACTCGCTTTTGGTGTCAACACGGTCAACCTTGCATGGCATCAGCCAATTGACGCCTGCGTCTTCGCATTCGTTGCGCAACATGTCAATAATGCGTTGTGCACTGTCGTCGCAGAATAATTGACCCAAGGCCTTTTCGTGATAACCAATGCCGTGGCGTTCCACCAGCTCAATGAAGTCACGGACGGTGTAACGGGCCAGGGCGGATCGACAAAAGTGTGGATTGGCTGACAGGTAGTTGTCTGGCTTGGCGTGCAGATTGGTGAAATTGCAACGGCCACCACCCGAAATCCGGATTTTCTCGGCGAGTTTTTCAGCGTGGTCGATCAAGACCACGCGTTTGCCACGTTGCCCAGCCACGTGGGCACACATCATGCCGGCTGCACCGGCGCCAATCACTGCTACGTCAAAGTGCATGTCGGCCATTCTCGCAAAAGCTGGATTTTATCAGATGGGGCGTGTGGGCATGGCTTTCGTTGGGTACCGACATTTTCGAGTAAAGCTGGGCTTTCATATCAAACCAGCGGCGGTGACGAGCGGCACAGTAACAATCAATTCTTACTGGAGTGAGATCCTTGCCACGCCAGGCGAGTTTGTATCTTGATGATAAGCTCAATCATATCAAGCTGTTTACAGAATTAGAGTAAAAACTTGATATGCATATTGCGCTGCAAATCGATTAGAGTAGAATGCCTAAACGTGATTCGCATGACGTTGGGCATACCACGATAAAAGATAGGCAACAGCAAGTTGCAGCGTGGATGTGACATAAGCTTGGCCGAAATGGTGCCACTGATAACAGCACGCCGGCGAACCATGCAAAGGAGAGATCAATGAAAGCAGCGTGGATGGCATTGCTCATTTTGATGTCGGGCACCTTGCGGGCTGAGCTGGTCGCCATGGATGACGTCACACTCTCTGAAGCTGCCGGTCAGGAGGGGCTGAGCGTGGTGATGGAAATCAAGATGAAAGGCTCATTCGAGTTTCAGCAGACGCGTGGCGGTGAGACGCATGCGCTGGCTTTGTCCAAGGTGGCGATCAATGGTACCGGGCTTGAGAATGCGACTTCGCCCGCCATGCTCTTCAGCCATGTTGACTTGACTGAAGACGGTATTGTCGTCCAATTCAAAACGGCGCAATTTTCGATTGGTATCAAGGATATCGAAATGAAGCAGGGTATTCGGCCAGATGGTTCGGTTGCGAATGTCAGCCGATTTGGTTCGGCTTATGCTTTGGGTTTTGACATGTCCAAGTCTTTTGTCGAGCTGTCGACGCACTAGGCGGCGGAGGGCGGTGATGATGTGGTATCGATGGGTAATGGGTTGGCTGACCTTGTGCGGTGCCATGACGACACAGGCCGCGATGACGGGCCTGGAAGATGCTGATCTGCAACAGGTCACCGGACAGGATGGGTTGTCGATGGTATTGAGCGACAACTTTGGCTTTCGTGTCTATGACCTGCCACCCAGTCAGGGGACGGGTTTTGCCTTGCCTAACTCGTTCCGTTTCACTTCGCCGCGCCGGGCCAAAAATCTGCAAGGCCAATATGTGGATTTGGACAAGGATTATGTCGAGCTGAGTGATTTGGAGCTGCAGACATCCCGCTATGCGCCAATCGATGACCCGCTCAGGATCGAGCTATTCAAGTTGAGCGACGGCCGTGCAGCAATCGCGTTCAAGTCGCCACAGAATGCCGACCAGCAGGGAAAGCACAGTTGGGGGATGACACTGACTTCATCCGCACCGGTCTATTTGGACAACAGCGATGACATCACACAGGCCCGCCTCCCGGAGCGTTGGACATTGGGGCGGGTGCAGTTCAGCGACATTGTCCAGCAGGCATCCGAGCTGCAGCTCAGTGCGGCGGGGGACGGTTTTGGTTTTGAGTGGCAGACGGAAATGAAGATCGGCGCCCTGCTGATTTCACCGCGGTTTACGCGCAATCCGGATCAATCGCTGACGGTATTGGATGACGAGACCTGGACGCTGACCAATATCTCGTTATGTGGTTCATTGATCAACGACAGTTGCGTGGCAGGCACACGCTTCAAATTTGGTGATTCGGTGGCGGGAGCGTTGGTGATGAAGGCTGAGCAACTGGATGGCAAGCCCACCCTGACCTTGACGATGGGTAACGTGAATGTACAGGCCCGAGAGGGCAACATACCGCTGGCCAGTGGCTCTATTGTGGTGGATTCGATGAAGGTTCAGTCCAACCGCTGTACTGGTGGGGTGTGTGATTTTGGAAAGCAGATACTGGGTGATATCAAGATCTATTCCATGCGCGTCAAGCTGAGGGACCTGTAAATGCATGTCGTTGCCTTCCTATTGTTGTGCATGACAATGGTTGCCCACGCAGAGGTATTGGAGCTGGTAGATAGTGATCTGGCCGAAATGACTGGGCAGGAAGGTTTGAGTATCAAGCAGCTGCATTATGAATTCGGTGGCAAATCAGGTGGGACTGGGATCGATGAGGTCAAGGCCAATAGCCTGTTCTTTGGCTTCAATGAAGCCAGTGGCCAGCCGGCATTCATCGTGTTGGAGCATTTGAACGGATTCATCGAATGGAAAGGCATGCCCGCTTTCAATAACACGCCAATGTTGCTTGACGTGGTGAACAACGGAATCGGCTCCCCAGGTGCGGTGCAATTGACCCTGCCAGGCTATGTCAATATAGATTTGGGCATTGACAGTATTTCCACACAAAGTGGTTTGCGCGTCGAGCGCGAAGCATTGACGATAGTGGAGCGCTTGTCGGGGTCTCCCGTGCGGGTCGAGTATGAGCCCAAGCGGGACCTGGGGGCATTGCGCTTTACTGGCCAGGTTCAATTCAACAGCGGCTCGTGGGTGAAGTTTTTCGGGCACTGACCTTGAAGACATCACTTGATGGGCTGTTGCGCTGAGTGCGTGGTTAAACCATTGCAATGCTGGGCGTGTGGTGCAGTGATCCGGTGCAGTGTTGGCTGGATGAGTTACCTGTAAAAGGTAACCGCTATAAAGCAGTGAGGAGAGTCAATGAACGCCGTGCTACCCGCACTGGCGCTGTGTGTCGTGTGGGTATCACACGCTGCACGCGCTGAAATGAAAGGACTTCCGGATGAAGCCATGTCAGAGATGTATGGGCAGGCACTGATCGAAGTCACCCAGTCAACTTTGCGGAATCGGCCGGTTCCAACTGGCAGCTATACTGGCGTCAACGTGCCGGCAGCCATGACCGACAGGGCGGGCAACGTGATTGCTGGTGATGTCTCTTATACCAAATTACGTATTGGGGCGGATATTCAACTCGATGCCGAAATCGGCAAGCTGCGATTGGGCGGATATGCCGATCCCAATCATCCAACCCAGCTACATGACATCAGTATCGACCAATTGATTTTGACTGGTTACCAGAAGAATGGTCGTTATCAGCCATTTCAGGTGAAGAACCCATACATAGAATTTGCCATGCGCGATCCACAAGACGGATCAGGCACACGAGAGCTACTGGGCGTGCGCTTGGGATTTGAGGAAATGGATGGCATGTTGGGTCTGAACATCAATGCGCTCAGCGGCCGTACCTTGTTTACCTCGCAAGGAGTGACGAGCCCGACCAATGGCAATCAGGCGTTTTATGTGAATAGCTATGGTCGTCGTTCGCCAGGGCGAGGGGATGTGGTTACCGTTGATGGTAATGGCAACAGCACGACGGCAACAGGTGTGGTGGCGGATGCATATCAGAAGCTGGATGCCTTGTGCCTGGGGCGTACTGGTGCACAAGGTGCATGTGGTGATGCGGCGAATCCGACCCGGGATTTCTTTATTGCGTTCAACAAGGTCAACGGTCTGTTCTACCCGAAAGCGGTAGGCAGCACAGAGTACTATCCGACCCAGCAGGGCGCTTGGTTGAATCTGACCGATAACGCGCGGATTTATAACATTCGCAATATGACAGGTGATCTGACGCTGTTGAATACCAGTCATCCATCGATTCGACGCTGGTAAGGTGAGGCGAAAAAAAACGGCCGGTTTCACAGGCCGTTTTCTTTCTCATGCATTGAAATCAGTTACTTCGTCCTTGCGTGACGACTTCCCGGGCAATCTTCCAGATGCCTTGTTCCAGCACAAGATCAAGCTGTTTGACGACATCGTCTGAATAATTCTCAGATTTGTAATGCTGTAAGAAGGTTGCCTGGCCCTTATCCTTACCTGTCAATTTGACAGTCAGGTTCTCCAGTGTCACAGCAATGGCGCCCGCTTTGCTGAGGCGTGCGCGACGAAGCGCTTGCCAATTTTCACCGGCAACGTGCTTTTCTGGCAAAAAGGTTGATGCATAGTAACTGCTGAAAGCATCGTAATCCTTGGCGCTCCAGGTCGCAGCCCAATTCTCAACTGTCTGCTTGATGGCATCGTCAGCCTTACCACTGATGGGTTTAGCTGCAGTCGCTTTGCCGGTGCTTTCCTTTGGCGGTTGTGGGGTAACTGCCGGGATGACTGGCATAGTGATGGGCGGGCGACTGGCAATTGCAGCAGTGCGATCAAGCGGAGTGGCGACAGGCAGGTCGGTTGGACACTTGAAGTCGTCATCCTTATTGCCTTTGGTGTTGATTTCGTCACTGGCTGGCAACGCGCTCAGGCCCAGTGCGGGCAACAGCTCATTTGTGGCTGCCAGTACACGGATTTCGGCAAGTTTACGATCATAACGGGCGCGAACTACTGCGCGTCGTGCTTCGAACAACTCATTTTCGGTATCCAAAACATCCAACAGCGAGCGCTGCCCGATGTCAAATTGCTGACGGTAAGCATCCCGCGCTTTTGTGGTCGATAATTCATGTTGTTCAAGGTAACTTAGTTGTTCCTTCAACCGCAGGTTGTCATTCCAGGCAATCCGCACGATTTGGCGAACATCACGGCAGGCTTTTTCGCGCTGGTCTACTGCGGTGTACATGTTTTCAGCTGCCGAGCGAACACGTGCTTGATCGCTGCCGCCGTTGAACAGGTTGTAATTGAGTACCAGCCGGACGCTGCCTTCTTTATAGGTTCCGTCGACACCATCCAGATTACGGTCGATGGCCTGATTGGCCCGTAGCTCCAGTGTTGGATAATGTGCTGCTTTACGCTCGTTGACATTGGCCTTGGCGGCTTGAATGTTGGCGTAGGCAGTTTGAATCAGTGGATTGCGGACGACTGCTTTGGGCATGATATCCGCCGCGGGCGGCAACTTGTTTTGCAATTCGGGTAGTGGATCCAGTCGGGCACTTGGGGCTTTGCCGGTCAGGCGCTCGTAACGGGCATTGACGTCGTGCAGATTGCTGGATTCGGTCAGCCAGTTGGATTCTGCCAAGGCCAGTCGGCCAGCGGCTTGTTCCAGATCCACTCGGCGACCAACCCCGGCCGAAACGCGCTGCTGGATCTGGTCATGGATTTCATGGTGTACCGCGTAGTTGTCCTGTGCCAGGGTTGCCAATTGAGTGTAGCGCTGAACGTCGATGTAGGCGCGGGCTGCTTCAAGTGCAACCTCATCGGTTGTACTGAGTAATTCGTAATAACGAGCAGCGGCCGTATGGCCTAGCCGTTCGATATTGCTGCTGACCCCAAAGCCATCGAACAGTAGCTGGCGCAATTCGATGGAGGCGCCAGGATGATTGAAACTGGTCGAATTGATCAGTGGCGTATCCTTTCGGTCCCGGCCGGCAAATGCTGTCAAATCGACACGAGGCAACCAGCCGCCTTTTGCAGCTTTCTTGTCTTCAACGGCGGATTTGAAGGTATGCCATTTGGCGGTGACTTCAGGGTTGCGTAATACCGCTTGCTCGGTCACATCCCGTAGTGAGTCGGCATTGGCCGAGTAGGGGAGATTGATCAGTGCAAGCGTTAGGGCGATGGGTTTCAGGCAATAATTCATGAGTAGTTTCTCTAGTGAGTTTATATGTGTTATTTGTAAACTATTTCTGCTTCTTGACGCGATAGGGACTGCGCCAGTTTCCGGTCTTTTTGATGCGCACAAGAACATGTCATCAACATGTATGCGCTTGCCGGATTCATGCGGCTGGTCATGGAAGTCGCTATTTTATATTAGAGAATAGTCAAACAACCACCAGTTCTCTCGAACAAATTCGGGAAAAGTTATATTTGAGGGTGTGATTTGTTCACCTTGAATCGTGTGTTGCATAGGTTGTGGCCAAGCCAAGTCCTGGTACGGTTACTTATGCTATCGATTATGGCTGTTACGGTCACACCCGCAGCAGACCTGGATCGTATGCAGAAATCACTAGAGCAACAATTCGGGAAAGCCATGGTAGGTGTGATGGGTGAGCTCAAGCAATTGCTGACTGATTCCAAGTTATTGTCAGATCAAGAAAAATTACAGCGCGCCAATGATTTTTTCAATCGACGAATTCGATTTGCCGATGATAAAACCACTTGGGCACGAGACGATTATTGGGCAACGCCCGTCGAATTGCTGGGCAAGGGAGCCGGGGATTGCGAGGATTTCAGCATTGCCAAGTATTTTGCCCTGCGCGACCTTGGCATTCCTGAGGCAAAGTTGCGGCTGATTTATGTCAAGGCTCGCATGGGTGGGGCTACTAGCCTTGTTTTTCAGGCGCACATGATTTTGGCCTATTATGCGCAGCCGGATGCCGAGCCATGGATATTGGACAATCTGATCGGTGATATCCGGCCTGCCTCTCGCCGGCCTGATCTGATGCCAGTGTTCAGTTTCAATAGTGAAGGGATGTGGGTAGGTGGAGGTAATCAAGCGCAACCGATTGATCGTCTATCACGTTGGAAGGAGTTGCTGTTGCGGATGCGCGCAGAGGGATCGGATAACTGAGGAAGCAAGATGACTTTATTGCGACGACTTTGGCTGACGGCTTTGGGGGCAACCTTTGCTGCCTTTGTGATCGGGTTTGTGATCAGCATGGTCAACGCCCGTTCTTATCTGGAGCAGCAATTACGGGCGCAAAGCCAGGACAATGCCACTGCGTTGGCTTTGTCAATGTCCCAACAGAGTAAGGATAGGGCAACGGTGGAGTTGATGGTCAGCGCGCTGTTTGATGGCGGCCATTTTGAGGTGATCCGCTTTCAAGATGCGAAGGGGGCCGTCGTGATCGAGCGATCCGGCGGTGTACATGTCACAACAGTGCCTTCATGGTTCGAGGCAATGTTCAGCATTACTGTGCTACCAGGGCAGGCGCAGGTCAGTGATGGCTGGAAGCAGGCAGGCAAGGTTACGGTGGTGGCCCATAGCCGATTCGCTTATGAATCTTTGTGGAAGTCTGCGATCTGGTTCGTGTTGACTATGTCGCTGGTGGGTGTGGTCACAGGTTTGATTCTGACAGCTTTGTTCAATTGGGCTAAAAGGCCAATTGAGGATTTGATGGAGCATGCCAAGGCCGTGGCGGCTAGGCAGTACAAAACCATGGCTGAGCCTTCTGTACCAGAATTGCGCCGAGTAGCACGCGCGTTTAATGCCATGGTACGACAAGTACGTGAAATGTTTGCAGAACAATCTGCGCGAATTGAAGCCCTGCAGCGTGAAGCCAGCAAAGACACGCTGACGGACCTTCCTAATCGGGCTTTTTTTCTGGGACGGTTTCGGGATCAACTGGCTGATGAAAGTGCCCATCCAAACGGTATGTTGGTGGTGTTGCGAATTGTTGGTCTGCTGCAGTTCAATCGTGATCAGGGGCGTGATGCGGTTGATCAGGTGTTGGCCGGTATCGCAGACCGCTTGAGGCAACTGGCGGCTGTTCAGCCGGAATGGTTGTGTGCCCGCCTGAACGGAGCAGATTTCGCGTTGCTGATGCCGGGTGTCGCGCATGACATGGCAGAACAGACCTTGCAAGCCTGGATGCAGTCAGTACGTCAGGCCATGATGACTTTGGCGACAGATACGCGGGGCGTTGTATCGGCTGGTATGACTTTCTATCAGCATGGGGAAATAGAGCGTGAAGTACTTGCCAGGGTGGATCATGCGCTGGTCCAGGGTGAAACCAGTGAACAAGGCTGGATAGCCGTTTTGCGTGCGACAGATGCCCAAGCTGCGCCGGAGCGTGACTGGTTGAGGGTGTTGACACGTGCGATTGGCGAAGCTGAGTTCGAGCTGGCGACTTTCCCGGTGTTATCAATGATCGGAGAGGAACTGCACGAGGAAGCTTTGCTGCGGTTGCCGGATGCTGAGACAGGCAAGGTCATGACGGCAGGGCAATTCATGCCATGGGTGCAACGGCTTGGTTTGAGTGCTGAGATAGACATGGCTGCGGCGACATTGGCCTGTTTGCAGCTGCGACGGGATGAGGGAGAAATATCGGTCAATTTGTTGCCTGCCACCTTGGGGGCCGAGGGCTGGCTGGCGCGAATGCAAAGTCTGTTCGAAGCCAATCGAGATGTGACACCTCGTCTGTTGTTTGAAGTCAATGAAGCCGGTTTGGCCTTGTTTGGGGGGGCGCTACAAGCTTTTACGGATATGGCGACACGCTATCAGGTACGGGTCGGGGTGGAGCATTTTGGCCGAACGTTTTCCAGTATCCCGTCACTGTATGAGCTCAATTTGAGTTTCTTGAAAATTGATGCTGGACTGATTCGGGATATTGATCAACAACCCAGCAATCAGCGGTTGGTCAAAGCGATTGTCGGCATTGCGGCCAATGCCCAGTGCCAAGTGTATGCAGAAGGTGTGCATACTGCGGCAGAACATGCTGTGTTGGTAACTCTTGGGTTGAATGGATATACCGGGCCTGAGGCAACACGACGATTGGCCTGACAGAATGAAAAAAACCGGCGCCTTGGAGCGCCGGTTTTTGTTGGTAGGGCGTGGATCAGTCGGTGATCAGTTTCCCCTTGTTCAATAGATCCTGAATGATCTGTGCATCATTGGACAGGCTGCCACCTGCCGTCAGATCCACGTTCTGCAAGGTGATGACCTGAGTATCCTTAGCGGCGGCGAATCCGTTGCTGTAACCGCCGGTATGGCTGATGTGCAACACGGTATCGCTACCGGTTTTCTCAAAGTGTAGATAGCTCTGCAGATTGCCGGCACCTGGCAGGTGGTTTTCGCCTTGCAGCAAATCACGCAGATCCAGTTTGTCATGGCTGCCTGTGCTGGTGCTGGTTGAGAAATCAGTAATGGTATCGTGTGCGGGGCTGCCAATGATTCCGGCATCAGATAGGTTCCATTTGAACACATCAGAACCCAACCCGCCAGCCAGTACGTCGTTGCCACTACCGCCTACCAGTCGATCATCACCGTTGTCACCAGACAAGGTGTCATTGCCGGCACCACCGGTCAGATAGTCCGAGGCGAGGGTGCCAGTCAACACGTTGGCGCTCGCATCACCGGTAAAGACAGTTGAGCCCGTCACGATGTTGACCATGTTGATTTGCGTATCACCCGCAGCAGTCCCGGTGGCAGTAACCGTCAGTAGGGCAGAGTTGGTACCGAGCCCAGCCACCGCCAACTTGCCAAAATCCCAGCCAGTGATATCCACCACCTGTCCTTCCGTGCCGATCGCAACGGTATGTGTGCCATCGGTGAGTTGTGCGCCAACCGGTACGCCGCCTACGGAGATCGATGCATGGTCGTTGCCGCTGACGGAGAGTCTGACCGGTCCTCCATCGTTATCCAGCACCAAGGTTTGACCTAGCAAGTTGTTTTCAACTGCATAGATCGCTTTGATCTGATCAGCGGTCAGAGTACGGTCATAGATCCGAACATCATCCAACGCACCATTCAGGTAACGGTCCGGCCCGCCATCATCTGCAGTGATGCCAAAACCAAGAAGCTTGTTCGGCATGATGGCGCCAGGCAACAGGTTGCCTGATCCGCTCAATACGCCATCCACCCATACTTCCGTGGCACCGGTGGCAAAGTTGTGAGTGATCGCAACATGGTGCCATTGGCCGTTGTTCACGGCAGTTGAACTCTTGATTCCTGCTGAATCGGCCATACCGAAGCCAATTTTGCCTGTGCTGTCCAGCCAACCCCATTGAACATCCAATGTACCGCCATTGTTTTCCATCCCGATTACACTGGGAGAGTTCCAGCCGACGTCGCTGCCTGTCTGAGTGGTCTTGATCCAGAACGCCATGCTGGCTGAGCCACCACCGGCACCGTTGCCACGAAGGGCGTCGGTCACTGATGAATCCAGTGCAACATAGCCACCGTCGCGTGAGCTGCCATTGCTGCCATTGAACTGCATGGCACTGCCATCACGCCCTGTGGTGAAATTGGGTGCCAATGATTGACCGCCAGGGTTATCGGTGATCGTGCCGGTTTTGGCGCTATTATCGTATACGTTGGTGGTGGTGGTGCCACTACCTTCGTTGAAGGTCCAATGTCCGACATTCGTTACGTTGATATCGACCTTGGCGACCACATTGATGGTTGATGTTGCTACATTGGAAGTGAGCGCGTCATCATGGACAGATACATCGATGATACGTGGTGTGGCATTGGGTGTTTCGCTTGTGTTGTTGAAGGAAATCGCTTTGATGGCCTGTGTGTAGTCGGCCACGGTAGCGGTGCCGGTCAGGCGGACTTCATTGCCAACAATTGAAACGCTGATGCCGGATGGAAGTGTGCCAACTGACAGTTGATCGCCGGCCTGTGCGTTGGTCAGCGTCACAGTGGCACGTGTCAGGTGTGTTGAGTCCACGTCACTGACTATCGCATCTACATCGGCAATGGCTACCGACCCCTGGTTCTCGTAGAACGTAGTCACATAGTTTTGACCTGCAGTAGTGGAGTTATTGCTGTCCAGATCGACAACAGGGGTGTCCCCTGCACCGGTCACTGTAATACGTAGCGTGTTGGTGGTTGTGCCACCCTTACCATCAGAGATGGTATAGGTGAACTCTTCTGTTGCAGTATCACCGACTTTCAGAGCCTGCGCTGTTGCGTTCGGCGTGAAGGTGTAAGCACCATCTGCATGCAACACCAGCGTGCCATAGGTGCCCGCCAATGGCGCACCTATGGTGCCGGCTGTACTGCCAAAACGAACGCCTGTCACGGACAATACATCGCCATCCAGGTCGGTATCGTTCTTCAGGACGCCATCCACCGAATTTACCGTAAGCATTGCATCCTCACCAATACTTGCCGTATCGGCTACTGCGATCGGTCCATCGTTGTTGCCGGTGACGGTGATGGTCAGTGTGGTGGTCTTGCTGTTGCCCATGCCATCGGACACGGTATAGGTAAATACCTCGTTTACTTGTTCCCCAGCCTTGAGTGCTTGAGCTGAGGGGCTTGGTACATAGGTGTAAGCCCCGTTGGCTTGCAATGTCAGCGTACCGTATTGGCCAGTCAAGCCATTACCAACGGTGCCATTGGCGCCGTTGAAACTGACTCCTGTTACGGACAACGTGCTGCCCGTGGTATTGCTGTCATTGCTCAACACACCACTGGTCGCTGTTACATTCAGCGATGCATCTTCATTGGTAGTATCAACATCGGCCACTGCGATCGGCGCATTGTTGGGGAATACAGTGAAGTTCAGCGGTTGAGAAACCGATGCACTGCTGCCATTGGGCTCGGTTGCAGTTGCCGTGACATTCAAGGCAACGTCACCTACGAAGCTGGATGGGATTTGCAACTTGGCTGTTGCCAGCTCGGTTGCCGGAATCACGACGCTGCCACCTGTGACAGGATAGCCTGCAGGCTGGCTTGCAGTGATGATGGTTGCACCAGCGGGCAGACCTGAGACGGTCAATGTCATGGTTTCTGAGCCATCGGTATCCACCAAGTTTGCATTGATGTAACTAGCTAGGCTGATTTCAGTCTTGGTACCGTTTGTCGCATTGCCTGCCAATGCGCCTTGTGCTTCGGTCAGTGAAATGTCGTCAATCATGGCACCCCGGCCATTGGTATCGAACTGCAATGGGTCGGTGATGATTCTGATGGTTTGCTGCCCGCCATTACCAACAAAGCTGAAATGTAAGGTTTCCCAGTTCAGTGCATTCTGGCCGCTGGTACCAGCATGGCTGGCAATGGGCACACCATCGACCAGTATCGTGATGCGCGTAAAGTCTTGTGAATAGCCTGGGCGGCCAGCGTAATCGAGCGACAGGTCGTACACTTTACCTGCTGTTGTGTTGACACTCCGCTCAATACCCAATGTCTGGATCAGCGCGCCATTGCTATTGGCGTTGTTCAGTTCCAGCCAGTTTTGACCATTGCCGGCACCTGCCGATACTGCAGTTTGCGTCCCAGCTTGATTAGCCATGGTGTCACCGTTCGACCACATTTCCCATGCGTTGCTGCCACCAGCGAAATTGTCCGGTGTATCCACGCGGGTCCAGCCTGCCAAGGTGGTGGCCGTCAAGTTGCCGGTAGAGGTGGTATTGGGGTTGAGTTGAGCTTGTGTCAAACCAGTGTCCGTTGTCTCCCACGATGTGTTGAACAGCGTCACTTTGGTGGTGTTCACTACGGTCAGGTTAGGCTGATCGGCAACAGGGGCAATGTCCACCTTCATGGTGGCATTGGTACCTGGGGTGATGCCATCAGTTGCACGGAAGGTGAAATTGGCGTAGTCAGCATGCTGATTGCCTGCGCCTGTTGCCGCAAAACTGCTATCACCTGATTCGTGCAGATCGGGCATGAATCGCAGATTGTTTGCAGCAATGTTGGCTTGGGAAATGACCTGGTTCAATGCAACGTTGACCCAACTGCTGCCGTTGAAGAATTGCAGTGTGCCATCGGCAGGTAGCGATGTGATTTGTATACCAAGCGTATTGGCCGGGCTGTCCACATCCGATACGTTGAAGTGAGCCCAGCTGAATACGAATGGGGTATCCTCAGTGCCCGTCACGGCTCCACCCGTGCTGGTCGGCGCATCATTGACCGGCATGACATGGATAGTCGTTGTCGCGGTGTTGGAGGTCGATGCGCCATCGGACACCACAACATTGATCACCCGATCAACTCCGCTTGGTGTATCGGTTGAATTGGAGAAGCCGATGGCGCGAATGGCTGCTTGATATGCTGCCAGGCCAGCACTGCCCGTCAGGGTGATGACACCAGTTGTGGGGTTATAGGCGCTGGCGGTAATGCCGGCTGGCAAGCTGCCCAATACGCTCAGCACATCCCCGGCCTGTGCATTGGTCAATGTAATGGTGGCACTGATCATTGCATTGTCGTCGGCATCGGTGATGCGTACATCGACGTCGCCAATCGCGATGGCAGTACCATTTTCCGTGTAAGTCGCCTGATAGTTGCTATCACTGGCACCACTGCTGTTATTGGCATCCAAATCAATGACTGGCGCATCATTGGTACCCGTTACTGTAATGGTCAGTGTGGCTGTAGTGGCGCCGCCTTGACCATCCGATACGGTATAGGTGAATTCTTCGGTAGCCTGTTCGCCTGCTTTCAGGGCTTGGGCTTCCGTGCCGGGGACATAGGTGTAGCTGCCATTGGCTTGCAGGGTCAAGGTGCCATACTGCCCAGCCAGACCACTGCCGATAATGCCGTTGCTACCATTGAAGCTGATGCCGGTCACTGTCAGCGTGTCCCCGTCTTTATCACTGTCATTGCTCAGTACACCATTGGTGGTATTGACGACAAGTGATGTGTCCTCATTGGTTGTACTGGTATCTGCAATTGCTACAGGAGCATCGTTGTTACCTGATACTTGAATGGCGACAGTTGTCGTGGAACCATTCGACAGGGTGACATTGAATACTTCGGTCTTGACGTCCGTAGCTGCCAGGTTTTGAACAATGGCTGCATTGTTGTCCAGGGTATATGTCCATTTACCATTTGCACCCACCACGAACGTGCCATAACTGCCGGTTTTGCTGTCTGCGACAAATGTCACGCCAGTTGTGGTGGTGGTCAAGGTACCATTTGTCGTGAGTTGGACATCTTCTTGTACTGCACCGGAACCGGTGGAATTGGAGTCGTTGCTGCCTTGCACCGCGACAGTGATTTGATGACTGGTGCCATCAGCCGAGGTAACGGTAAAGGTTTCGGTTTTGTTGTCGCTATCCGTCAGGGCTTGAACATGGGCGGCATTGTTGTCGAGGGTATAAGTCCAGTTACCATCGGCTGCCAATGTCAGACTGCCATATTGCCCCGCAATATTGGCAGGATTGAATGTGTTTTCTCCGGCATCCGCATCGGTGACGGTCAGCTTGCCAGTGGCGGTTAACGTCACGTCTTCCTTTACCGAGCCGGCATCATTACCGCCAATAGTGGCTGGATCTTGTACCGGCGTGACATCCACCGTCACGGTTGCAGTGGTCTTGCCGCCATGGCCATCGTCGACCAATACGATAAAGCTATCCTTGCCGTTGTAATCCTTGTTAGGTACATAGTTGTAAGTACCGTCAGTATTGACGGCGACGGTACCGTGGGTGGGTGGGCCTTGCAACGTGATAGTCAAGGTATCACCATCCGCATCGCTGGCGCTGACTTTGCCGGCGATCGGTGTGTCTTCCGACGTGATGACTGATTGGTCCTGGGCAACAGGGGTATCGTTGATTGGCGTGACATCCACCATCACAGTTGCGGTGGTCTTGCCGCCATGGCCATCGTCGACCAATACGGTAAAGCTATCCTTGCCGTTGTAATCCTTGTTGGGTACATAGTTGTAAGTACCGTCAGTATTGACGGTGACAGCACCATGGGCGGGCTGGTCTTGCAATGTAACGGTCAGGATATCGCCATCCACATCGCTGGTGCTGACTTTTCCGGTGATCGGCGTGTCTTCCGGCGTGGTGATGGTTTGATCTTGGGCAATGGGCAAATCGTTGATGGGTAATATGTTGACATCGATGGTCATGGTGGCTTTGCCGCCTTGTCCGTCGTCTACCACAACGGTGAAGCTGTCTTTGCCGTGGTAATCCTGCGATGGGGTATAGACATAACTTCCATCCGGATTGACGGTAACAGTGCCGTGGCTGGGATTGCTACCAGTGGTGTATGTCAGTGTGTCGCCATCAACATCCGTTGCGGTGACTTTACCTGCTATCGCAGTATCTTCATTGGTTGTGATCTGCTGTTGGCCGTCGGTACTGCCATTGCTGCCATTGAATGTGGGTATGTCATTCACCGGAGTGACGGTGATATCAACCGTGGTAGTGGAGGTACCACCCTTGCCATCAGTGATGGTGTAAGTGATGGTATCTTTGCCACTGTAGTCTGGTTTGGGTCGATAGCTGAGCGTACCGTCTGGATTGACCGTTACGGTGCCGTGTTGGGCAGTTGGGGTGCCTGTGATGGTCAGGGGGTCGCCATCCGGGTCGCGGTCGTTAACCAGAATTTGGATGGTGGTGCTGTCATCTTCGCGCAATGTTGCTTGATCGTTTACCGCAGCCGGGCTAACGTTGCCAGTGCCAGTGCCAGTGCCAGTGCCAGTGCCAGTGCCAGTGCCAGTGCCAGTGCCAGTGCCAGTGCCAGTGCCAGTGCCAGTGCCAGTGCCAGTGCCAGTGCCAGTGCCAGTGCC
>NZ_SCOH01000063.1 GCF_005503445.1 Chitinivorax sp. B
CCTTTACATGAGAAAAATTGACTCCCCCCCGTTCAAATACCTCCCCCCCCTCAACCAACCGCGATATCCCGCCACCGCCTTCGGCACGTTGCCAACTATCCGTTATCCAGGCCATTTCATCCAATCTGGACAATGTTTCAACAATCTGTCCCTGCAGCTGAGTGAAATAGTCTTTAACCTGTGAAATGTCGATCATGTGTACAACCCAATCTGGTCCAGTATTAGCGCAATTTTCTCATGATTCTTCAAACAAAGCGGGTACATATAGATGTAAACACTTCCCACCGGACATCGGCAGCCCAAAAAACAAAAGCCCCACAAGAGTGAGGCTTTTGAATCAATGTCAACAGACAAACTAGACGTTGAATAAGAAATTCATTACGTCACCATCATGAACTACATACTCCTTGCCTTCTGAGCGCATCTTGCCAGCTTCCTTGGCACCTTGCTCCCCATTGAATTTGATGAAATCATCAAAAGCAATGGTCTGAGCACGAATGAAACCGCGTTCAAAATCGGTATGAATGACACCAGCAGCTTGAGGTGCAGTATCACCAACGTGAATTGTCCAAGCTCGAACCTCTTTGACACCTGCAGTAAAATAAGTCTGTAACCCCAACAATTTATAACCAGCACGAATCAGTCGATTCAAACCTGGCTCTTCCAAGCCCATGCTTTCCAAAAACTCCACCTTGTCAGCGTCATCCAGATCAGCAATTTCCGACTCAATCGCTGCACATAAGGCCACTACCGGCGCACCTTCTTTACTCGCCAATTCCGTCAGTCGATCCAAATGAGCATTATTGGTGAAACCATCCTCCGCCACGTTAGCAACATACATGGCTGGCTTGGCCGTTAACAGACACAAAGGCTTGATTAGCGCTTTTTCATCATCGCTTAGACCGGCACTACGCGCTGGTTTACCTTCATTCAAGTGCGGCAATAATTTATCCAATACAGCTGTCAGCTTTTGTGCTTCTTTATCGCCAGATTTGGCTTTTTTCCCTTCGCGCGCCTGGGCCTTTTCTACCGATGCCATGTCAGCAAGCGCCAATTCAGTACCAATTGTCTCAATATCGGCAATGGGATCAACACGACCAGCAACGTGCACAATGTTCTCATCTTCAAAACAACGAACCACATTGACGATGGCGTCCGTTTCGCGGATGTTGGCCAGAAACTGATTACCCAAACCCTCACCTTTGGATGCACCTGCCACCAAACCTGCTATGTCAACGAACTCAACTATTGCAGGTTGAATTTTTTGCGGTTTGACGATTTTAGATAACTCAGCCAAACGCACATCAGGTACCTCCACGATACCAACATTCGGTTCAATCGTGCAGAAAGGATAATTGGCAGCTTCAATTCCTGCTTTGGTCAATGCATTAAACAGGGTGGATTTACCGACGTTGGGCAAGCCAACAATGCCACATTTGAGACTCATGATGGATTTTCCATTGAAACGTTTTTCGGTTTGCTTGGCGTGTGCAATTGATGCATTGCCTTGGGGAAATCACCCCGTTTAAGCAATGGTAATACTTTTAGTGACAAGCTGATGGCGTCATTGATCACACGCTGCTCTTCGACCCTGGGTGGCTTCAGTACAAAGTTGGCTACCTCATTACGATCACCAGGATGGCCGATACCCAACCGTAATCGCCAGAAATGAGGTGTACCCAAGTGTGCAATGATATCTTTCAGGCCATTATGTCCCCCGTGGCCACCACCTTGCTTGAGCTTGGCGGATCCTGGCGGCAAATCGAGCTCGTCGTGCACCACTAGAATTTGCTCAGGCGTAACTTTGTAGAACCTGGCCAAACAGACAACAGCAATACCGCTACGGTTCATATAGGTTTGCGGTTGTAATAGCCATGTTTCTTGCTCAGCCAATCCGACCCTGGCAACCAAACCATGGAATTTGGCTTCATGACGCAATTGCACTTGCTCATCGTGTGCAATGCAGTCCACCCACCAAAAACCAGCATTATGCCGCGTATCGTGGTATTCGGCCCCAGGATTACCAAGCCCGACAATCAGTTTGATTCCGTTCGTCATCTAATTTACTTCCAGGCTACTTTCGTCAATATTAGCGGCATATTCACGGAAATGGCCTTAATAGCAAAACGGCTCGTTCCAAACTTAAGAGTTTGGTTACGAGCCGCTTCAGCTTTGAATCAGTGCTTATTCAGCAGCTGCTTCTTCGCCACCCAGCTTGCCAGAGCAGTTAGCAACAGTGTGGTTCTCCCCACGTGCCAACGCAATGATTTCTACACCATTCGGTAACTTAACATCCGATAAGTGTACTGAGCCACCTGCTTGCAGGCTGCTCAGATCTACTTCAATGAACTCAGGCAGGTCAGCAGGCAGGCAGCTTACGTCAACCTCATTCAAAACGTGGTTAATGATTCCACCAGCCAACTTCACACCAGGTGCAAGTTCAGCATTGGCAAAGTGCAGAGGCACTTTGATATGCAATTTTTCATTTGGGTTAACACGTTGGAAATCAACATGCAACACCAGTTGCTTGAAGCTGTGATGTTGAACGTCACGCAACAGTACTTTTTCAATTTTACCATCAACATTCAGGTTCAATACAGACGCATGGAATGCCTCAACGCGCAGCTGATGGAAAATTGCATTGTGGTCCAGACTGATAACAGTCGGCTCTGCACCACCACCGTAAACGATAGCGGGCACGCGACCTGCGTTGCGCAGGCGGCGGCTCGCACCCGAACCCTGCTCAACACGTGCTTGGGCAATGACTTCAAAGTTCATAGTTATACTCCAAATTTTGGATCATCCGCGACCAGATAATCCATTGAGATAAACGGCGCCGAAGTGCCGTGGGAAAAAACTCAATCAACAAATAATGAGCTGACTGATTCTTCGTTACTGATCCTGCGGACGGTTTCCGCTAGTAACGGAGCAATACTGACAGCACGAATACGGTCACATGCTGCCGCCTCATCAGTAAACGGAATCGTATCGGTTACTACCAGTTCGTCCAACTCGGAATTCTTAATCCGCTCAACAGCAGCACCAGACAACACCGGGTGAGTAGCATAAGCCAGAACACGCTCTGCACCATGTTGCTTCAGGGCTGCTGCGGCCTTGCACAAAGTATTTGCAGTATCAACCATGTCGTCCATAATCAGACAGGTTCGGCCAGCCACATCACCGATTATATGCATCACCTCAGCTACGTTGGCTTTGGGGCGACGCTTATCAATGATTGCCAAATCAGTATTCAATTGCTTGGCCATTGCACGAGCGCGCAATACCCCTCCTACATCGGGCGACACAACCAGCATGTTCTCATAGTTCTTTGAGCGAACATCAGCCAACAATACTGGCGTGGCGTAGATGTTATCAACCGGGATATCGAAGAAGCCTTGGATCTGGTCAGCGTGGAGATCAACTGTCAATACACGATCAACCCCAGCGCTACTCAACATATTGGCAACGACCTTCGCAGAAATCGGCACGCGGGCAGAACGAGGTCGGCGATCCTGACGAGCATAGCCAAAGTAGGGAATGGCTGCTGTAATGCGACCTGCAGACGCACGCTTAAGTGCATCAGCGATCAGCATGATTTCCATCAAATTGTCGTTTGTAGGCTGACAAGTGGATTGCAATACGAAAACGTCACGCCCACGGACATTTTCCAGCAACTCGACTGTCACTTCACCATCACTGAAACGGCCAACGGAGATGCGGCCCAACGAAATATCGAGATGGCGGACTACATCACCCGCCAGTTTTGGGTTGGCATTGCCGGTAAAAACCATTAATCCGTCATAAGCCACGTCATCACCTCGGCACATAACAAAAAAAGCGTGTAACGGGTTACACGCTTTTTCATTTTATCTGGCAGGGGAAGAAGGATTCGAACCTTCGAATGTCGGAATCAAAATCCGATGCCTTAACCAACTTGGCGACTCCCCTATTGGAGCTTACTTTACATCGAATAAAGCGGGTGATTATTCAACCCCCTTGCCACGACGCCCTTCATTTCAAGAGGCAGCGATTTAACCACATCTTCGGCAGCTTGTCTAGTTTTTAATTCAACAAATGCACAAGCACCGCTTCCTGACATTTTTGCCTCTCCGTACTGGTTCAGCAATTTTATTGCAGTATCGACTTCTTGATACTGCTCACACACAACCTTCTGCAAGTCATTCCGGGTTGGTGCGTCAGGAAAGGCCGCCACTTTAATAATCGGCGTGTCCCTTGTCAAGCGATCCGATGAAAAAATCTTTGCAGTTGGAACCTGTACAGGGGGAATCAATACCACATACCATGCATCAGGTAATTGAATTTTCTGAAATTGTTCGCCAACACCTTCAGCAAATGCATTTTGACCAAAAATGAATACAGGAACATCAGCCCCCAATTGCAAACCAATTGCCTGAAGTTGGGAGCGTGACAAATGCAATTCCCACAATCGATTCAGTGCAATCAAAGTTGTCGCTGCGTCTGAACTCCCTCCCCCCAGGCCTCCTCCCATAGGCAGGATCTTATCAATTGCAATGTCTACACCCAGTTTGCAGCCGGTTTGTTGCTGTAAAAGGTGTGCAGCTCTGATGATCAAATCATGATCGGTTGGCACACCCGGAACTTCGGTGAGCCGTGTGATCAAGCCGTCCTGCCGAAGACGAAAATGCAGGGTATCGGCAAAATCAATAAAGCGAAACGCCGTTTGCAGTAAGTGATACCCATCAGGACGGCGACCCACTACATGCAAAAATAAATTTAGTTTTGCCGGGGCTGGCAAAGAAAGATCAAAACCGTGTTGAGGAGAGTTCAGCATTCGATATCGACCAGGTATCCACCACCAAGCGGATTTCCAACAGCTTGCGCCGCATAATGATCTTGCCTGGCAAGGAATTATTATCAGGATAGTTTGTGTAAACGATAACCCAACCATTTTGATTGAGTTGGATAATCCGACCTTGTGAATCTTTTTGACTTTGCGACGGGGCATCCGGTATCGGCTGTGCCAGCACCCAATAACGCAAGCCCGTTAAAGGTAACTCCCAGCCTAATAGTTCCTTGCTCAAGGATTCAATGGTGCTGGCATGCTGAATATGCCCATCACCAAAATCAATACTGGCTCCTTGAGCATTTACCTGAAGCTTGGCAACAATGGAACCCAAGGGTGATCGCATTTCAACATCATCACTCGCGGGCAAATGACGCCAGCTGACATTTCCATGTTGACCACCCTTCTCATGCTTGACTCCCAACCGTCCTTGCAGCTCAAAGGCAGACGTTTCTACAGATACAGGAACAGTCGATTGTATACCTGTAATTGTCGGTACGCTTGAACAGGCAGCCAACAAAGTAGTGATACAAATGAGTAGTAACCGCTTCACAGGCCAAACTTCTTGATAACTTGCAAAAGTGCATCATGATCCGGATTTTGCTTAAGCGCGTCATTCCAGGTGTTCTTTGCATCCTGTCGACGCCCCATGGCCCACTGCACCTCACCAATATGAGCGGCAATTTCCGGATCTGGCCGAACTGAATAAGCTTTGTTGAGGTAAGTCAGGCCTTCCTCCAACTTGCCCATGCGAAATTTCACCCACCCCATACTATCAAGGATGAAGGGATCCTCCGGCTCCAGTTTCAGTGCTGATTCAATCAACTTCAAAGCCTCTTCATAACGCTTGGTACGATCGGCCAGCGTAAAACCCAGTGCATTCAAAACCATTGCACTTTCCGGCTTAACCTTGAGAACCGCACGCAAATCTTTTTCTGCTTGCTCGACCCGATCTAACTTTTCCGCAATCATTGCACGGTCATACAGCAAATCCACATTGGTCGGATACTTTCTTAATGAATCTGTTAGCAGACCGTAAGCGCGCTCGAACATTCTGGCTTCACGCATCAACTGTACCTGCATCTGAATCCAGCTGACTTGTTGATCGACTGATTTATGGGGACGGTCACTCAAGTGCTTGATCGCCTCCTCCAACCTCCCATCTGCCACCAACAGTTTAGAATAGCGAGCTTGGGCAGTTGCATAACGGTCACCCATGGGCACCAAGGCATATGCTTGACGGGCTTCTTCAGCACGTCCCAGATCTTCATATACCTGACCCATCATCAAGTACAAGGAAGCAGGTTCGCGTACACCGATCTCTTCAATCTTTTTAAGCGTATCCAGTGCCACTCCGGGCTCTTTCAGCTCCAACGAGATACTGGCAACTGCAAATAGCATATCCACGTTCTTCGGCTCACGTTCCACAATACGATTGAACTCATCACGGGCGGTAGTCCAATCTTTCTTTGCTGCCAGTATGCGTGCATAAGTACGACGAGCCTCCAGTGCATTGGGCTGCTTGTGCAAATAATCCGCCAGAAAATCCTTTGCAGCATCAACTGAGGTCTTATGTAACAACTGCGCATAATAGAGTGCGGCATGTTCCCATTCGGGCCGCAACGCCAGTGCCTGCTTAATTTCGGACTCTGCCAGTTGCGCCTCATTGGCACGAAGGGCTAGTGAACCCACTGTAAAACGGGCCTCAGCAGTAAACGGATAATCTGTTGCAAGTGTTTTTGCAAATTGCAGTGCCCCGGCTTTGTTCTGTTGCTTGATCAGTAAATCGTGAAGCTCCAACCAGACACGCGGCAAACCAACAGTTTGCTTAGCCAAAATGGCCTTCACCATTGGCAAAGCATCATCATACTTGCTGTGCCCAAGCAGCAGGCCAACCAAGACGCTTCGCGCGTTGGTTGATTCGGGCTCCAACTCGATCCACGTTCTGGCATTTTCCAAAGCCTGGGTCATACGGCCGCCTTGCATCGCAACTTCAGTGCCTCTTCGGGCAACGCGTGGGTCTTTGGTACGCTTGGTTAGCTCTGCAAAAGCGCTCGCAGCCACATCACCACGGCCGCGCTGTAACGCAACCTCGCCAACAAGATAATTGAACAAGATGTCATTTGTGAGCGCCTGCTTTGGCAGATTCGCGGATGGTGCTGGCATCACGACCGGTACCTCGTCATCCTCATCCGCTTCCTTTTCAGGTTGGGCCGCTGACTTTGTAGTTTGTGGATTTGTTTTATCCGTTACAGGTTGCTGCAATTGTGCACAGCCTGTCAGCAAGGCTAGCAGGGTCGCACAGTGAATCAATTTGACATTCATCACAATACTCACAAACTAAAAGGTGCATATCACGACATGGACAGCCAACATGAATGGTAGTTCGAAACCATATCGGCGAAACACTTTACCACCAGCCCACACCTATAACCCAGGTTTGTCGGATAACCGGATCAAAGGTCTGGATGTTGTTGGCAATGCATTACGCCCCTAATGTACTTAACTTCCGAGTAACAATCCAATACAGTATGCCCATCACCACGCCAACCCCGTACCAGATATGACACCCACTAAGCCCTCGCCCAATCCTAGCCAGATGGCCTGAGTTCAGACATCTCTTCAATCTACCGTTGGCTAGCCCGCAGTAGGCTGGTCGCAGCAGTTTTGTACCACACGCTTCATTCGTATTATCGTCCTTTTTAAAAGACTTGCGAGCTATGCCTGAACTACCTGAAGTGGAAACAACACGACGCGGGATTGAGCCGTGTATTAGTGGCCAAAAAATTCAGAATGTTGTCATCCGTAATCATGCGCTTAGGTGGCCAATTTCAGAGGAATTACCTCATAACCTGATAGGTAGTACGGTATTGAACGTTAACCGCCGCGCCAAATACCTTCTCATTAACGTTGGCCATGGTGGCATATTGATTCATCTCGGCATGTCAGGCAGTTTACGAATCGTTGCGGCAGAGACTCCACCCAAGAAGCATGATCATGTCGATATCATTTTCATTAATGACTATGCTTTACGACTACATGATCCGCGCCGATTTGGTGCCGTACTTTGGCAGCCAGGCGACCTTACCCAACATCCGTTATTAACAGCGCTTGGGCCTGAGCCCTTACTGACAGGATTCAATGCCCAATACCTGCATCAGGCCCTTCGAAAACGACAAATTGCCATTAAACCTGCCATCATGGACAACCACATTGTGGTCGGGGTTGGTAATATTTACGCCAGCGAATCTTTGTTTCGGGCTGGTATTCATCCTGCCACCATCGCCAACAAAGTCAGCCTGAGTCAATGTCAGAAGGTGGTTGACGCGATCAAGACGACATTAGAGGCAGCACTCATGGCAGGTGGAAGCACACTACGTGATTTCGTCAACAGCGATGGGGGCAGTGGATATTTTCAACTGCAAACAAATGTGTACGACCGTGCCGGGCAAGGCTGCAAGATATGCGGCAACGAAATCAGACAGATACGTCAAGGCCAGCGTTCCACTTTCTTTTGCCCGGGATGTCAGCATTAACATGTGTGGAAAGTGCAATATCCCTGCATCCGAGACAGGTGGCTGCTCCTTGCCGAAGAATGGCACCTAATGTGGTTTATGATTATGTTAGAGTGCAGTTTATTTTTAATCCGACAATATTGCTGGACGGAGGTTGAGCCCCATGCCAACAGACAATCTGATCGCCGATTTTGAAGCCTATAGCGGCTGGCGCACTGGCGTTTCGCAGAGTATCGGCACTTTCCAGAAGTGGCTGGGTGAGCAGGATCTTGGCGATGCGCAGATCGATATGCGCATACAACACCTGATCGACCGCCTGCGTGAAGACAAATTGAATGTGGCCTTTGTTGCCGAATTCTCACGTGGCAAATCAGAGCTGATCAACGCGATCTTCTTCTCAAATTATGGCCAGCGCATTCTGCCTTCATCCGCAGGTCGCACCACCATGTGTCCGACCGAGTTAATGTACGATCCGACACGTCCGTCTTCGATCCAGCTGCTGCCTATCGAAACCCGTGCAACCGACACCACGACATCTGAATACAAGCGCTATCCTGAAGAGTGGACTGTTATCCCGTTGGATGTAGATTCAGCGGAAGCAATGCAAGCGGCTTTTTTACAGGTAGGCGAAACCCGCAAGGTATCGGTTGAAGAGGCAACTCGGTTTGGGTTGTATCATGCTGAGAACCCAGATGATCAACTGGCGGTTGGTCGCGATGGTGAAATAGAGATTCCTTGCTGGCGTCACGCTATCATCAATTTCCCGCACCCGCTTTTGAAACAGGGACTGGTGATTCTGGATACCCCAGGCCTGAATGCGATCGGCACCGAACCCGAATTGACATTGAATTTGCTGCCTAATGCGCATGCAATCCTGTTCATTCTGGCTGCTGACACAGGAGTGACCAAGTCGGATATCGACGTTTGGCGCAATCATATTGGCAACCAAAGCGCCCGTAGTCGCGGTCGCGTGGTTGTTCTGAACAAAATTGATGGTTTGTGGGATCCGCTCAAGACTGATGGTGAAATTGACGCGGAAATTGACAAGCAAATCAGAACCAGCGCTGAATTGCTAGGCCTGAAGACATCACAAGTCTTCCCTGTCTCCGCACAAAAAGCCTTGGTAGCCAAGATCAATGAAGATCGTCCGTTGCTGGAAAAAAGTCAGATCGGCAAGTTGGAACGTGCCCTTTCTGATGAATTGATCCCTTCCAAGCAGGATATCGTTCGAGACAGTACGCAGAATGAAGTCGAAGATATCGTTTCAGGTGTTCGCCAGATTCTGAACTCCCGCAAGTCAGGTATTGTCGAGCAATTGCAGGAATTGAAAGGCCTGCGGGGCAAGAATCAGGATGTCATCGAACATATGATGGACAAGGTCAAGCAAGAGAAAGAGCATTTCGAGCGCGGCCTACAACGTTTCCAAGCGCTGCGTTCTGTGTTTTCGCAACAGACCAACATCCTGTTCGGCTTTCTGGGCATGGATAACCTGCGCGCCGAGATCAATAAGATTCGCGAAGAGATGGAAAGCAGTATGTTCTCTGCAGGTTTGACTGATGCGATGAATCGTTTCTTCAAGGAAACCAACGGTTCAATCGCCCGTTCTGCAGAACAGATAGCAGAAATCCAGTCGATGATGTCTGGAATGTACAAAAAGTTCAGTGAGGAGCATGGCCTGAGCCAAGTTTCGCCCACCCCATTTTCTACTTTAAAGTACCATAAAGAAATTGCCCGTTTGGAGCGTAGCTATAAAGAGCATTTCAATACATTGGGTAATATCATTTCCACAGGCAAGAACACGCTGACCCGCAAGTTCTTCGAGACCATTGCCAGTCGTGTTGTTTATGTATTTGAAGTTGCTAACCGTGATGTGGAAAACTGGCTGAAAACCATCATGTCACCAATGGAAACGCAGGTTCGCGAACATCAATTGCAACTACGCCGTCGCCTGGAAAGTGTCAAACGTATCCATCGTGCAACGGATACACTGGAAGATCGGATTGCGGAGTTGGAACAAATGGAAGCCAAAGTGAACGAACAGTTGGGCCAATTGGATCAATTCATGAAGGCAGCGTACCAAGCCTTGAATGACGATAGCTTGAATGAGCGATTCTCAGCTAATGCCGCCTGAATCTCCTCACTTTACCATTACAACGCCACGGCCGCCCGTGGCGTTGTTGTTTGTAGCTCTGTTACCATCATGACGATTTAATTGTGTGATACATCATGTCACTACTGGATACGCTTTGGTATCGATCGTCTGTCCTGGCGATCCCATTATTCCCGCTGACCTTGCTGTTTGGCAGTGTCTCCAGCATTCGTCGTGGCCTGTATCGAATTGGTGCACTGAAATCAGTTGCCTTACCGGTACCGGTGATCATTGTCGGGAATATCAGTGTAGGTGGGGCGGGTAAAACTCCCCTGACGATCTACTTGGCCAATCAGCTACAGGCCCTGGGCTTCAAACCAGGTATCGTTAGCCGAGGTTATGGCGGAACCACCAGCACGCCAACTGCTGTCAATGCAACCTCTGACCCTAAAGCAGTGGGAGATGAGCCAGTATTGATGGCTCGTCATAGTGATTGTCCTCTGGTGGTCGCACCAGATCGCGCCGCCGCAGCGCAACACTTATTACAACAATTTCCAGCATGTAATGTGATTCTGTGCGATGACGGCCTACAGCATTATCGTCTTCGCCGCGATATCGAATTGTGTGTGGTTGATGCAACCCGCGGTTTTGGCAACGGACTGTTGTTACCAGCCGGCCCATTGCGGGAAACCCCCAGGCGGCTTAAAGAAGTCACTGCGATCATCCTGAATGGCTCCCCGACAGTGAACTTGCCAACCCATCGCCCACTGTTTCGCATGCACCTAGTCGGTCATCGATTTACTCATTTGATTGAACCCAACCAACAAGTTGAGGCAAATCATTTCGCGGACAAGAAAGTAGTCGCCGTAGCAGGCATCGGGAACCCGCAACGTTTTTTTGATTATTTGCAGGCACTTGGATTGACACCAAGCTGTCACGCATTTCCAGACCATCATCCATTTTCAATGGATGAATTAGCCTTCCCAGACGCTGATATCATCGTCATGACTGAAAAAGATGCGGTTAAATGTTGCGGCGCAAAAGATGTTAGAATCTGGACACTACCCGTGTCCGCAACCTTGGAGCCAGACTTGGCTGAATTTGTTGTGGAACAACTGAGGAAATTGAATGGACGCTAAGTTGCTTGAAATCCTGGTTTGCCCAATTTGCAAAGGCCCACTCGTTTTTAAGAAGAGCGAGCAGGAACTGATTTGTAAGGCCGATCGCCTCGCTTTCCCAATTAAAGACGGCATCCCAGTGATGTTGGAAGAAGAAGCGCGCCAACTGTTGGCCGAAGAAGAAGTTTGATAGCGGCATTGGCATGACTACGTTCGTTATCGTCATTCCTGCCCGATTTGCCTCATCTCGTTTGCCAGGTAAACCACTAGCGGATATACATGGTAAACCAATGATTGTGCGTGTGGCAGAACAAGCGGCACGTTCAGCGGCTGCAGCCATTCATATTGCCACTGACCATGAAGGCGTATCCGATGTATGTCGACAGGCTGGTTGGTCAGTTCTAATGACTGCTGCCTATCATGCTTCAGGTACAGACAGATTGGCAGAAGTTGTCGATTTGCTGGCATTGGACGACGATACCATCGTCGTCAATGTGCAGGGCGACGAGCCATTGATTGATCCCTCGCTGATCAACGCTGTTGCCGAACAACTGTCGGCTCACCCACATGCACCGATGGCAACAGCTTGCCACCCGGTGGATACAGATGCTGCGCAGATGTTCAACCCGAACGTGGTCAAGGTTGTACTGGATCACCAGGGCGATGCGCTGTATTTCAGCCGCGCCCCAATCCCGTACGCACGGGATGCCTTCGCCCGAAACCGCGAAACACTGCCGGCAGACCTACCAGTTTTCCGTCACATTGGCATCTATGCGTATCGCGCACATTTCCTACGCACTTATCGCTCTTTGTCGCCATGCGCCATTGAGCAGTTCGAGGCATTGGAACAATTGCGTGTGATGTGGCATGGTCACAAGATCAGTGTTCATGTCTCCGATCACCCGCCTGCACCGGGAGTCGACACCCCGGAAGACCTTGAGCGTGTCCGCGCGGTGGTTGCGAGTAATTGATCGGCTGATTTCGAACATGTCTGCAACACGGTATGAAATCGGAATGGCTTGCATAGTTACAGGTTTGGAATCTGCCCCGGATGGCAATGGTGACATGCGGAATCCGGCAGGTTTCTAAAGAGAGAGGACGGTCCACCGTCCTGCATAAAATAAGGGAAGCACATGAAACTCATTCTTTTGGGCGCTCCGGGAGCAGGCAAAGGCACGCAGGCCAAGTTTATCTGCGAAAAATTCGGCATCCCGCAAATCTCTACTGGCGATATGCTGCGTGCAGCGGTCAAGGCAGGTACCCCATTGGGCATCGAAGCCAAGAAGATCATGGATGCAGGTGGCCTGGTTCGTGACGATATCATTATTGGCCTGGTCAAAGAACGCATTGCTCAGCCCGACTGTGCCAATGGCTTCCTGTTTGATGGCTTTCCACGCACCATTCCTCAGGCTGATGCCATGCGTGAAGCTGGTGTGGCGCTGGATTATGTGGTGGAAATCGATGTGCCAGATAGCGCCATCGTTGAACGCATGAGTGGCCGCCGCGTCCACTTGCCGTCCGGTCGGACCTATCACGTCAAGTTTAACCCTCCTAAAATTGAAGGTCAGGATGACGAAACTGGTGAACCGCTGGTACAACGTGACGATGATCAGGAAGAAACGGTAAAGAAACGTCTTGCTGTCTATCATGAACAGACCGAAGTACTGGTTGGCTACTACTCGCAAATCGCAGCGAGTGGTGTTGCCGATGCACCGCGCTATGTCAAAGTAGCAGGTGTAGGTGCCGTGGAATCCATCCGCGATACTGTGTTCAAGGCATTGGGTACCTGATCCTCAGTCGCCTCATCAAAACGCCCTGTTCTTCAGGGCGTTTTTTTCAACGGCTACCAAGCACATCAACACCAAGCCTGCATTGAATGGAACGCTCCTGATGTCCACCACTGTTGTACTGTTTGATCTTGACGATACCTTGTTCGACCACCAATACGCTGCTCACATGGCATTGAAGACAGTACATGCCGAGTTTGTTGCCAAGACCCATATCCCGTTTGAAGTGTTCGAAAATGTACACTGGGAACTGATGGATACACTGCATCGACACATAGTGTCGGGCGAGATGAGTCTGGACCAAGTGCGCGTACTGCGTTTCCAGCAATTACTGGCCAGATTCGATCTGGACCTACCTCACTCGCCTCTACAGTTAGCCAACCGGCAGCGTTCGGTCTTTCTGGATAATCGCCAACTGATACCAGGAGCCCAAGCATTGCTCATAGCGTTGCGACAGCAAGGCATACAAATTGGTATTATCACCAACAATACATTGAACGAACAGGTTGATAAGCTTGCACATTTGGGGATTGCAGATTTCATTGATCAGTTGATCACGGTCGATGTCGTCGGGGTCGGTAAGCCAGAACCTGATATTTTCCACTTTGCATTAGCCCGTCACCGTTGCGACCCTGATCAAGCAGTCATGGTTGGAGACAGTTGGGAAAACGATATCCAAGGCGCAGCTAATGCCGGGATTCGTTCCGTCTGGCTCAATCGCCGACATCTACCTCGTGCCAGCAACACACCTTGCAGTGAAATTCATCATTTGACACCCACTGACAAGACGGTAGCAGTGATACTTGGTCACAATCAGAACAACTGATTTCATATCTTGCCAGCCCAAAATGACCGCCGCACAATATCTATTCGCCCTTTTCCTGGAAAAGGTACCTTGAGATGCCAGCGTAGCCTACAGTAGCTTTGTTATCACTTCCGAACATTGCCTTGGCCCAAGGTGCTGAGCAACCTTGGAAAACGTTTCCAGACTGGCCTGACTGACTGCCAATCTTGGTGGAACAGTTTAAATCAAACAAGTAAAGACCATGCCACGCAACGCCCTCTATGCCCAAGCTGGTGGCCCCAGTGCCGTCATCAATGCTTCTGCCGCCGGCATGATTCGGGCCTGTCGGCAATCTAGTCAGATTGATAAGGTATTTGCTGCCCACTTTGGTGTATTGGGTGCATTACATGAAGACCTGATTGATACAGATATGTTTGACGAGATTACGCTAGACCAGTTGAAGGGTACACCTGCTGCTGCATTTGGCGCCTGTCGCCATGTATTGCGGGATATTGACGATGACCCTCGAGAATATCAACGTCTGATGGATGTATTTGCAGCTCACGATATCGGCTATTTCTTCTACAACGGGGGGGGTGGCTCTGCACATGCCTGTTTATCAATTGCCAATGCCTCACACCAATTGGGTTACCCTGTCGTAGCAGTGCATGTGCCCAAAACCATTGATAACGACTTGCTGTACACAGACTGCTCGCCGGGCTTCGGCTCTGCTGCCAAATATGTAGCCATTTCAATGCGAGAGGCCAGCATAGACTTGGCTTGCATGTCACATACCTCCAGCAAGGTGTTCATTCTCGAAACTATGGGCCGTTACGCAGGTTGGCTGGTTGGCGCCTGCGGTCTGGCGGCAGACCACACCAATGATGGCCCACACATTCTGCTGTTTCCGGAAATTCCATTCGATGAAAGGCAGTTCTTGCAAACCGTAACAGCTACAGTAGAGCGAGTAGGTTATTGCTCGATAGCAGTTGCGGAAGGTTTGCGCGATACAGCAGGCAACACGATTCATGCCACCGGCGCCAAAGATGCCGCCGGCGACCGTCAGTTGGGAGGTGTCGCCCCAATGCTGGCCAACTTGGTGAGCAGCCAGTTAGGTTACAAATGCCATTGGGCAGTGGCCGATTATTTGCAACGAGCAGCCCGCCACATCGCCTCTGCCACTGACGTCGCCCAAGCTTATGCCGTAGGCGAGGCAGCCGTTGCCATGGCGCTGGATGGACGCCACGGTCTGATGCCTGCCATACGTCGTTTAAGCGATATCCCCTACCAATGGGACATTATTGGTGTACCTCTGCAGGATGTGATAACCGGCGACCGCTTCGTACCACGAGAATTCATTGCCGACGATGGCTTACACCTGAGTGATGCGGGCCGACGCTATCTACAGCCCTTGATTGAAGGCGAAGACATACCAACCTTCGCTCGTGGCTTACCACAGTATTTCCGCCCGCCGCATGAACGTGTAACAAAGCGCTTACCGGAGTTTACGCTTTAACTTAACGTGTGACGTACTTAGAACCGCTAACAAAACCCAGCGAAGTGGTTCTGGTTAGGCGTGCAAACAAAGGCAGTACGAGCGTACGACGAGTTTGCACAACAACACCAGAAGGGTTTTGTTAGCGGC
>NZ_SCOH01000064.1 GCF_005503445.1 Chitinivorax sp. B
GCCGCCGCCGGCGTGGCCTGGCTGCTGGAACAGCTCGACCGCGAGCCGACCGCCGATGAAGCGGCCTATCGGGCGCTATGGGAAAACGCGCTCAAATGATGAAAAACGCTTTTACTCATTCGCTCATTGCGATATGATGCAATGAGTAAATTATCATTTGTGCAGCCACCAGGAGAACGCATGAAAGTCATTGCCGTGCTGAACCAGAAAGGCGGGTCAGGAAAAACGACCATCGCCACCCATCTTGCCCGAGCCTTGCAACTGGACGGGGCCGACGTGCTGCTGGTCGATTCCGACCCCCAGGGCAGCGCCCGCGACTGGTCGGCAGTGCGGGAAGATCAACCGCTAACCGTGGTCGGCATCGACCGGCCGACCATCGACCGAGACGTAAAGAACGTAGCTCGCAAGGTGGATTTCGTCGTGATCGACGGTGCACCACAGGCGGCCGATCTGGCCGTGTCGGCCATCAAGGCGGCAGACTTCGTGCTGATTCCGGTGCAGCCATCGCCTTATGACATTTGGGCCACGGCCGACCTGGTGGCGCTCGTTAAGCAGCGCATCGAGATCACGGACGGGAAGCTACAGGCGGCCTTTGTTGTGTCGCGTGCAATCAAAGGCACCCGCATTGGTGGCGAGGTTGCCGAGGCGCTGGCCGGCTACGAGCTGCCCATTCTGGAAGCCCGCATCACGCAGCGCGTGAGCTATCCCGGCACGGCTGCCGCTGGCACGACCGTTCTTGAAGCGGAGCCGGAAGGCGATGCAGCGGCCGAGGTTCGCGCCTTGGCCGCCGAGATCAAGCAAAAACTCATTTGAAACTTTGAGGAAATGAATAAATGAGCAAAGTCACGTCCACACTTAGCGCCGGCCGGCCGAGCGCCCGCACCGACAAGGCCAAGGCCGCAACACTTGCCAGCCTGGCGGACGACGCCGGCAGCATGAAGCGCGTCAATTTCGAGCTGTCGGCCGAGCAGCACGCCAAGCTGAAAATCCATGCAGCCAAGGCCGGCAAGAGCATCAAGGAACTGCTGACCGAGTATGTCGCGGGCCTGCCAGACTGATACTCAAAAGCATATTTACTCATTTGAATTTTAGCGGCTAAAAGGCGGGCACCATGACTAAGAAGCAGCGAGAAGGGCAGGGCGCGCAGCAGATCAGCGAGATCATGGGCGACCTGTTGGCCCAGGCGCAGGCCAAGGCGGCATTGCCGCCACCAAAGCGCCAAACCAAGAAGATCACGCCGGCGGGCCTCATCTTGACCGAGGCCGATCAGAAGCTGATCGGGGCCGGCGCGGAGATCGCCACCATCCCGCCAGCCGGCGAGGACATGGCTTTCACTCATGCCGTGCTGTGCCAGGTTGGTTTGCCCCGCGCCAAGGTGGAAGGCCGCGAGTTCATGCGGCAGTCCGGCGCGGCTTGGGTCAATGTCCAGGCCGGCTACCTGGACGAAGGGCATGGCCCGGTTCTGCAACCTATCCCCTATGGCGTCATGCCCCGGCTTGGCCTGGCGTGGGTTTCCACCTTCGCCGTGCGCAACAAAGAGCGCGAAATCCCCATCGGTGACAGCGCCGCCGAGTTCCTGCGGCTCATGGGGATGGAGAGCGACGGCCGCCGCTATACGACCTTGCGGAAGCAGATGCACGCCTTGGCCGCCGCTCGCCTGCAACTCGGATTCAAAGGGCGCACCTACAACGGCCAGCCAGTGCAGCAGTTCGATGCTTGGGTGGCGAACAAGGACACGCAGCAGCGCGCCCTATGGCCTGGCGTCATGCTGCTGTCAGAGGACTATTACGGCTCCCTGATCGAAAGCGCCGTGCCGCTGGACAACCGCGCTTTGCACGCCCTGAAAGGTTCCGCACTGGCGTTGGACGTGTACGCCTGGCTGGCCCATCGGCTGCACCGCATCGAGGGCAGAGGGGTAACGCTGCACTGGAAGTCGCTGCGCGAGCAGTTCGCCCAGGAATACAAGGGCAAAGACCCGGACAAGGATTTCAAGAAGGAGTTTTTGCCGGTGCTGCGCAAGGTGCTGGCCGTCTATCCGCAGGCCAAGGTGAAGCCTGTCACTGGCGGCGTGCTGCTGATCGGCTCGCCACCGCCCATTCCCTACAAGGGCGGCCCCACGGTTTAGCTAAACTTCGTGAAATCGCCCCCCCCCTTGCAGCACCGCACCGGCCGCCTCAGATCGAGGCGGCCGCGTCGTTTCTGGCGTGACCTGACCAGCACCTACCCCCGAGCGGCCGAACTGGGGATAAACCCTGTGGATAGCTGCACTTATCCACGTGAAATCGCCCCCCCAGGTTCGTGAAATCGCCCCCCCCTTGGGCGGGTTATCCACGTGAAATCGCCCCCCCTTTTTGTCGGACATCGCCCCCCCCCTAAACCGGTACGGTTAGCCTTTAAAAAAATCCCTATAAATTCTTACTGGTAATTGGCTACGCCTATCGGTGGAAAACTCAACCGATAGCGCAAACCGAACCATCGCAACGCCCTACGGGCGCGCCTACCCTCCGCGCTTCGCGCTCCGCCCCGTCGCCTACGGGCGCCGGCCTGCGCCTTCGGCGGGGCACCCTACGGGTTCCCCCGGCTTCGCCGGCTCCCCCTCCAGCAATCGTGCTGGCCTACGGCCAGGCTGCTTACCAAGGGCGCGGCACGCCGCGCCGGTGCCAGCTTCACCACCTCGCCCACATCCAGCACCGTCCCCGCTGAAAGGCCGCAAAAAGCGGTTTAGCAGGGAAAAGCGGCTTGCCGAGGCCGTGCCCCACATCGAACGACAACGCGGGCGGGAAGGCCGCAGGTTGAACGCCAAGAAGAAGGGCCGTCACCAGGCGGGCAAGCCGGGCCAGCATTGCCATTCCCAACAAGGGAGGCTCAAGAATCACGACCAGGCCGCGCAGGAGCGCCCAGGAGCCCCGAAACCGGGCGAGGTAGGGGATAGGGTGCCACTTCCCCCGGAAAACGCCGCTACAGCCCGCACAGGCCCGAATTTCGACCGCAACGCGCTTCCGGCCGGGCTTGCCAGGGCGCAGGTCGCAGACGGCCCAGGCCGCGCCGGTGGCCGTCGCCGTGCCGGAATCCGTACAGCAGGCCAGCAGCGCGGCCGTGGCCGCGATCTGGCAACAGGCCCAGGAGCTGGCGAACGAATCCCTGCGCAGCGCACAGGCTGCATGGGAAACCGAGCGGGCCGAGCTAGACGCCATGCGGCAGGAGCTGGCCGAGGCTTTCGAGCGCCAGGCCGCCGAGCTGGAAACCTTGCAAACCCGCCTGGCGTCCATCGAGGACGCCGAAGCGGCCGCACGCGGCGAAGCCGCCGAGCTACGCGGTCAGTTGGCCGCCGCCCAGGAACAGGCGCACACGGCCGAAGCCCGCGCCCAGGAGATCGAGCGCCGGGCCGGCGAGTTGCGCACGGAGCTGGATAGGGCGCACCAGGACGCCGACCAGGCACGCGGGGCGCTGGCCGAACAGCAGAAGGCCAGCCAGGCCGCTGCCGCTCAACTCGACCAGGTGCGCGCCGAGCTGGTGAAGGTGCAGGCCAAGGCCGAGGCCGACCAGGAAGCACACCAGGAACAGCGCAAGACCGCCGCAGCCGAGGCGCACCGCATGGCCGAACGCTTGACGGCGGCCCAGGCCGAGCGCGACCAGGCGACGAAGGCGGCCGCGCAGGCCCGCGAGGAAGCCGCACGCATGGCCGGACAGCTCGACACGCTCAAGGAGCAATCGGCCGCGCTGCTGGCTCGCATCACGCCGCCGGCGAACGACCAGGCCAAGCCGACCAAGAAGAAGCCCGGCGGTGAGTGACCCCGGCCCCTCAAGTGTCAAGATGACGCGAACGGGTAGGGAACAGGCGAAGAAAAAGCCGGGAACGTCGCGCACGTTGCCGGCTTTTATTGACACTTGAGGGGCGGCTAATTTTAGCCGCTAAATTCATTTACTCAAAAACTCTTTTACTCTTTTGTGTGCCGCTGGCGAAATGCCGCCAGGTCGATCACGTCCGCCGTGCGCCTTGCGGCCGTCTGCATCGGCGTGGACGGCTTGCCCCCTACCGGGGCCGGGCTGGCCTTCGGCCGGAACTGCCGCCACAGCTCCGCGAAGAACGACCAGGCGAAGATGAAGGGCAACAGCGGCAGCACCAGGACGAAGCCGACCAGGCGGGCGAGTGCCGCGCCGACCGGCCGCAGGAACGCCAGCGGCCGCCGCAGCAGATCGAGCAGCAGGCCGCCGACCAGCCACACCGGCGCGGCCAGCACGAACACCGCCGCGAACAGGGCAGGGAACAGCCGCCGCAGGAACCAGGCCAGGGCGATGACGCCGACAACTGCCGCGATGATGCCCGCCATACGTCACCCCTTAGCTATGGTAGGGGTTCGCATCGAACCGCCCGGCATATTCGGAATCGGCCAGGTAGTTCAGCCGGTCGAGCAGGTAGGGCCGTTCGCCGCGCACCAAGACAATCGGATGCTCCGGCCCCAGGCGCATGACCTCATCCGGCGTCAGCAGCTCGCGGCCGGTGAATTGCTGGCTTGTGCCGGTGCTCTTGCCCCGGTTCATCGAGCCGCCGCCACCTGATAGGCCGCTGCCGCTGTTCTTGCCGGTGTTTTCCGTCTCAAACTCAATCGTGGCTTTGCCCAGGCTGTCGCTGATGTATTTGGCCGTGTCGTAGTCGTCGGTTCCGAAAAACGACTTGGCGCTGTTCGCCAGGAAGGTTTGCCATTTCGGATATGCGCCCTTGAGCTGCGACAGATCTTGAATGAACACCCAGAAGGCCAGGCCGTAGCCGCGAAGCAGGCTCACGGCATCCTCAATCTGTTTCATGTAGCCGAGCTGGCCGAACTCATCGAGCAGGAACGCGACCCGGTGCGCGGGTTGCACGTTGCTGGCCGTGATCGCGGCAATCACCGAGCTGATGAACAAGCGCAGGAAACGGGCATTCGGGCCGATGCGATTGGCGGGCATGACAAGGTAAACCGTCATGGCCGTGGCCTTGATTTCGGACAGGTCGAAGTCGGAGCGCGACAGCGCGGCCGACACTCGCGGGTCATCCAGAAACGCCGTATTCCGGCGGGCCGTCGAAAGCACGGAGCCGCGTTCTTTGTCGGCCATGCCCATCAAGGTATTTGCCGCCCTGGCCGGGATGCCAAAGGCCGCCGTATCGTCGGCCGCCATCGTGCCCAACACGTCGAAGAACTCCGCTTCCCCGGCCGTCAGCAGCCGCCGCAGCTCGCCCAGGTTCCGGCGTTCCGTGTCATCCAGCCCGGCAACATGCAGCATCAAGCCCTGCAAGAAATTCTTGGCGCTTTCATCGAAATGCACGGCATCGCCTTTGCTTTCGGCGATCACCAGGGCGTCGGCCAGGATGGCCGATTCACTCACGCAATCCGGGTTCCACACGTCGAGCCTGTCCAGCACGTTGAAGGCCGCGCCGCCGTCGCCATTCACCGCGAAAGGATCGACAACATGGACGGCCTGGCCGAGCGCCCGGCGGGCGCGGGCCGTCACGGCCGCGTTTTCGCCCTTCACGTCCAACACCAGGGCCGAGCCGGGATAGTCCAGCAGGTTCGGAATCACCGCGCCAATGCCCTTGCCGGAGCCGGTCGGGGCCACGGTCACGACATGGCCGGTAAAGCGGAAACGCTGATCGAGGCCGGCGGGCGCATCGGACACCCGGCCAAGGGCGAAGCCGCCCGGCTTGCCGGGCGCGACCAGGTGGCCGCCCTGGCGGATTTCATCGACCGTTCCCCACCGGGCCGAGCCGTGCGAACCCAGGGGATGCGTGCTGCTGTTATCGACCGCAGCGGCCGCCGCACCGGCGGCCGCAACTGGCCCGGACGGTTGCACCTGGCCGCGCAGGTTTTCAATCGTCCCGCCGAGGATACGCAACCGCTTTCCGGTCGGAGAATCCGCGCCGACCAGGCCCGCGAGCCAGCCGAACACCTTGCCCGCATTGAGATAGGTTGCGACCGTTCCGGCGACCGTCGCGGCCATGATGAACCAGCCGGGAATGAACGGCAGGAACACGAACAAAAGCACCATGCCGACCGAGGGAACCAGGAAGGCCAGGCCAACGGCCGTGCCGACCGTCACCGGGTTCTGCCGCCGCTTGTGCGCCAGCCAAGCACCGACAAAGCAGACCGTGACCAGGTAGAACAACCAGCCGCCGAAAGCCGCCTTGATGCGCTCGCCGAAACCGCCGAAATAGCCGCCTACCGTTGAGCCGCCGAGCTGTTCCATGCGTTCCGCGCCGCGCTGCTGAACTTGGGCGCGATATTCGGCAAGAATCGTCTCCGCTTGGGCCGTTCCAATACCCTTGCCGAACTCAACGCCTCGCGTCACGGACTGCTGCACGATATTGACGCCGGCCGTTGCCGCCGCCGCTGGCCGTTCGCCATCCAGACCGGCCAAAATCCGGGCGCTGAAATCGTCCAGGCTACCGGCCGAGGCAAGGCCCGCGTTCTGCAAGAACAGGCCCAGGTCATTGCGATACAGGCTAAGGATGTTTGCCGCTCCCGGTGCGTTCCGGTTCGCCAGCGCAGCGGCTTCCAGTTCCTTCAACACTGGCAACAATTCGGCCCACTTGTCGCGGTAGGCTTGCCAGTTTCCGGCGTTCGTCGCCATAGACAAATCCTGCTGCCCCACGTCCAGGGCTTGCAGGCTGGTTTCCCACTTCTGGAATGCTGCCTCTTGCGCATCGCAAACGCGCTTCACCCAGGCATCCGCATCTTCCGCACCGTAGAACTTCGCGGCCTCTGCTGCCGGGTTGCATTCAGGAAGAACGCGGGCGTGCGCCGTGTTCGCCAACGACAGCACAAATACCCCGAAAAACACCGCTATGACAGCGGCCCACAATCTCGAAAAGAAATCTTCTGCGTCCATCATTATTCACCTCTATGTCAGGTTGAAATTGACGGCTAGGAACGGTTGCCGCCGTCCTCTCCATCATCGGAAAAAGCCTCATCGCCTGCCGCCTCAAAGCGTGCTTTTGTGGGGTCAGCATTCGGCCCGTTGAGCGCACCGGCCGCGAGGGTCAAAGCGCCCAAAATAACGGAGGCCGGATAGTCCGCCATGCCGGACTTGATGACCAAGCCACCGAGCTGGATTTTTCGGCGGGCATCTTCTCTCCTGGCGTTCATCCGTAAGCGTCCTAAATCGCGTTCAATCTGCGCTATTCGTTGCCGCCATCGTGGCAGTTTGCTTGCCTTCGCTTTTGCGAAACTTCGAGGCGATAGCCTCAAACTCCTTCCGCAGTTCGGCATCTTCAATGTCGAGATCACCGAGGCCGGCGGAAAGGGCAATCTTGCCGATACGTTCAGCGGCCTTGTTTTCCAGTTCGGCGAGTTCCGCCTTGATGCGGTTCAGTTCGGCCAGCTTGTCGGCCTTGCGTTCGGATAACGTCTTGCGTGCCATTGTTGTAGCTCCTTTCGAGATTGTGGGTGTTACGCGCACAATCTTACCATTTCAACGACTGGCATGGAAGGCGCGGCGCTGGTATAGTCATGGAGCGAAAGCGAAATGCGCACTTACGGGTTGCTTCGCAACCCACGTTCGGCAGGGGATACCCCCGCACCCCTTTTTAGCGGCTAAAACGCCAAGGGAAGAAATGGCGATCTACCACCTAAACACGCATACGATAGGCCGGGCGGCCGGGCATAGCGCCGTGGCCGCTGCCGCCTATCGTTCCGCGTCATCGCTGGTAGATGAGCGCACCGGGGAAGCGTTCGATTTCACCCGCAAGGGCGGCGTTCTTTCTTCCGAGATCGTCACGCCCGAAGGTGTGCCGGTTCCCGAACGAGCCGCGTTGTGGAATGCTGCCGAAGCCGCAGAGAAGCGGAAGGATGCGCGAGTGGCCCGTGAGTGGCGGGCGGCGCTGCCTCATGAGCTGAACGACGCCGACCGTAAAGAGCTGGCAACGCGCATGGGCCAGGCCATTGCCGACCGCTATGGCGTGGCCGTTGATGTGTGCATCCATGCGCCAGACAAGGAAGGGGACGACCGGAATTTTCACGTTCATATGCTGGCGACCACACGCACCATTGGCGCGGATGGAACGCTAGGCGCGAAGGCCGTAATTGAGCTGGCGAACAAAGACAGGCAGAAGGCGGGCATTCCTGGCACAAGCCAGGGCGACATCATCGAGATTCGCCAGCAGTGGGCCGAGCTAACAAACGAGGCGCTAGAACGGGCCGAAATCAGCGCCCGCGTAGATCATCGCAGCTATGCAGATCAGGGCGTAGAACTCACGCCAACCAAGCACATCGGCAGCGATGCCGTGGCGATGGACAGGCGCGGCCTGGACGCCGACCGCATCGACATTCACAACGCCGACCGGCAGGAGCAGGCGCGGCAGATTAGCGAGCGGCCGGAGGTCATCCTAGACAAGCTCACGACCACGCAAGCGGTATTCACGCGCCGCGACATTGCCGCAGAGCTGAACCGCTACATTGACGACGCCGACCAGTTCCAGGGCTTGCTTGCCAGGCTGGAACAATCGCCGCTGCTTGTCGAGCTGGAACCGGCCAACGGGCGGAACCCGGCGAAGTTCTCCACCCGCGAAATGATCGACACCGAGCGCGGCATGGTGGACAGCGCCGAGCGCCTGGCGCAGTCCGGCAGGCATGGCGTTTCCGGCCCCATCACGAACGCGGCGATTGACGGCGCAGCCACCCTATCGGCAGAGCAGCAAAACGCCGTCCGGCACGTTCTCAAGCCGGGCAGCCTGGCCGTGGTCATAGGCGACGCCGGCACAGGCAAATCGTTCTCGATGAAGGTTGCACGCGAGGCATGGCAAGCGCAGGGCTTCAATGTGCGCGGAGCGGCCCTGGCGGGCAAGGCGGCCGACGAATTGCAGGCGGGCAGCGGCATCGACAGCCGCACGCTGGCATCCCTTGAATTTGCCTGGAAGAACGGAAAGGACAAACTCACTTCCCGCGACGTGCTGGTGATCGACGAGGCCGGAATGATCGGAAGCCGCCAGCTTGGCCGCGTGCTGAAAGCCGCCGAGCAAGCCGGGGCAAAAGTGGTCTTGCTTGGCGACGACAAGCAGCTTGCCGCTATCGAGGCCGGGGCCGCATTCCGAGGCGTAGTGCAGCATGTCGGCGCGGCGGAAATTACCGAGGTTCGACGCCAGAAAGAAGCATGGGCACGAGAGGCCGGCCAGCAGCTCGCACGCGGTTCCGTGGCCGATGGCCTGGCGGCTTATGCCGAGCGCGGCCATGTCCAGATTCACGACAGCCGGGACGCCGCCCGCGACAGCCTGGCGGCGGCCTATGTCGGCGACCAGGGCAAGGGTAGCCAGATCATCCTTGCGCACAGCAATAAGGACGTGCAGGCGCTCAATGAAGCCGTGCGCGAGGCCCGCAAGGAACGCGGCGATCTGCGCGGCACGGCCCGCTTTATGACCGAGCGCGGCGGCCGCGAATTTGCCCCAGGCGACCGCATCGTGTTCCTGAAAAACGACCGCGACCTTGGCGTTAAGAACGGCACTCTTGGCACCGTCGAGCATTCGGAAGATGGAAGCCTGGCCGTGCGCCTGGACAGCGGCGAAGCGCGTCAGGTGCAGGCGTCCCAATATGCGGCCGTCGATCATGGCTATGCCGTCACCATTCACAAGGCCCAGGGCGTCACCGTCGATAGGGCTTACCTGCTGGCAACCCCCGGCATGGATAGGAGCCTTGCCTATGTCGGCATGACCCGGCACCGCGAGGCCGCGACCCTGTTTGCCGGGGCCGATGACTTCACCGACCGGCGAGCCGGGCGGCTGGTCGATCATGGCGCAGCGCCCTACGAGAACAACCCCGAGAACCGGGCCAGCTACTTTGCCACCCTGGAAAACGACAAAGGCGAACGCCACACCATTTGGGGCGTCGATCTTGAACGCGCCATTGCATCCAGCGGCGCGAAGCGCGGCGACCGCATCGGCCTGGAACATGGCGGCTCTGAAACCGTGCGCTTGCCGGATGGCACCACGGCCGAGCGCAACACCTGGCACGTTCGCGGCGCGGCCGAGCTGGCCGCCGGGAAGCTGGCCCAGGTGCTAGGCCGAGAGCGGCCGAAAGAAAGCACGCTGGACTTTGCCGACCGTCGCGGCTTCGACGGGGAAAGCGTGGTGCGCCGCTGGCTGGAACGCGGCCGCGCCAAGGTGTCGGAGCTGGCCGGTAAGATGCAGCGGGCCATGCGTCGCAGCCTGGAACGGCACGGCCGCCCCGACCTCATGCCGCCGACCGACATTGCAGGCACGCCGACCATGCAGCGACCGCCGCAGCAGATCGAGCAGCCGGCAGCGCCGCAGCGTCCCCAGGCCGAGCGCGCGGCACCTGACCCGCTGGCCGGATTCCGCGCCGGCATCGAGCGGGCCGAGGCGGCCGGCGGTGGCCTGGCTCTGGACGTAGCACGCGCACAGCTTGCCGTCGCCCAGGAGTTCCAGGCGGTCGGAAAAGACCCCCGGCACCATTCGGCTGCGATCATGCAGGAAGGCCAGCAACGGGCCTTTGCGGACTTGGCGCAGCCGTCCCAGGTCAAGGCCGAGCAGGAGCGCCCGGCGGCCGTCCAGGTCAGCGAGCAAGACCGCCGGAAGGCCGAGGCGCACGCCAAGATGGAAGTCGGCCAGTTCAAGGCGCTGGCCGTGAAGCGGCAGGCGGGCTTTGCGGGCTATACCGACCGCAACCCGAGCGCCTGGCGCGAGCTGCCGGGCGAGCTGCGCGAGCGCATCGAGCGGTTCAACGCCATGCCCAAGGAGCGCCAGGCCGTCGAGCTGGACAAGATGCAGCGCGAGCTTTCCGACAGGTATGCCCGCGACCCGCAGGAGATCACGCGCAGCCGGCAGCGGCAGCGCGAGCAGGAGCGCGGCCGCGATGGCGGGCGCGGGTATTGAGTAAAAGCACTTTTACTCATTTGCTCATGGTGATATGATGCAATGAGTAATTGAGCTTTTGAGGTTTACGCCAAGAGGAAAGACGATGAGCACTGAACCGACAAACGACGAGCTGGCCCAGGGCTACGCCAAGCAGATCGAGCAGGCACAGCAGCGGCGCGAGGCGAAAGACCTTGAGCGCCTGGAACGCCACGGCCAAGCGGCCGCGCAGCAGTCCCAGGCCATCGAGGCCGAGCAGAAGCAAGGCCCGCAGGGCCAGGCTATCGAGCTGGACGCCAGCCAGAAAGTCGAGCTGAACGAGATTAACGGCCAGCAGGCAAAGGCGCTGGCAAAGGAATTGAACCGGGACAACGAGAACGGCGACCAGGTGAAGCAAGCCAGGGCGCGGGAGATCGCCGAACGGTTCAAGGAGAAGGCGGCGAAAGATCGGGAGCAGTCCCGCAGTTTCAGCCGCTAAAAGCGGTGCCCAGGAAGGCGGCAACCGACCTGGACACCTGACCACAACCCACCTGACATAGAGGTGAAATCATGGCTACTTCCAATGTTACCGGCCGCGCCGCGTTCGGTATATCGAAATACTGCATTACGTTCGGCGCATCGCTGGCCGCGCTCATCCTGGCCGGCGGCGTGCTGGTCTTTTCCTACTGGCAGCACGTCGAGCTGCTGACCGATGGCGACCGCGTAGGCACCCGCCTGGAACGCTTGGGCTTGATCGACCAGGAGGGCGCACAGCATGAGCCGCGCTAAAGCCTGGCGGCGTGCCGCCCTTGCAACCTACATCGCCGCCGGTGCTGCGTTGACCCTGGCGGGCTACACCGTGGCGACCACGGCCGCGAACGCCAGCACCTTGCGAGACACGCGGGAGCGCATCGAGGACTTCCAGCGCGAGCAAACCGCCATCGCCGAGAACGCGATAAGCGCGGCCAGCGTGCGGCGCGGCACCCTGCCCCCTGACACCCGGCCGCCTGTCGCGCCGGACTGGCCCGAGCTGGCCGAGCGTGCCATGCCGTCCGTGGTGGCCCTGGCGGGCATCGACAAGCCCTATGGCACCGGCGAGAACAATCACGCCTGGCGCATCCCCGGCGTTCAACAGAACGCGGCCACGGCCGCCCTTACCCACGTTCGCGCCTGGCATCGGGACTGGCCGAAAGAGGACGCCAAGCGCCGCCAGCGCATCATCTGCGGCGGCGTGGCCGTCGAAGGAAACAAGGTGCTGACCGTCGCCCATTGCGTCGAGGGCCAGGAGGCTTTGCGCGTGCGCACCGCCGCCGGCGAGTGGCGCGAGGCCCGCGTGATCGACGCAGACATTGCCCGCGACGTGGCGCTGATCGAGATCGACGGCGACCCCCTGCCCCCGATTCCGGTTGCCGAAGTCATGCCCCGCCAGGGGCAAGACGTAATGGCGATCGGTTCGCCTGGCGGCTACGGCTTCGCCGTGGGCGTGGGCATCGTCGCGTGGTACGGCCGCGATGCCGCGATGCTGTCCCCCGACGACTTCATGCTGGTGACGGCTTCAATCATCGGCGGCAACTCGGGCGGCGTTGTCGTGAACACCAGGGGCGAAGCCGTTTCCCTGGTCAGCTACGGCTATGGAATCTACACGCAGACCGTACCGATAGATCGCGCCTTAGCCGTTGCCGACCGCTTGGCCGAGCTGCGCTAGAGCTTTTCATTTTGAAGGCCGGGCACCCGCCCAGGTCGATACCGAACGCCGCCCGCGTTCGATGAACTTCACCCATTGGAGTAAATAGCTATGAAGATTCGCAATGTGTTTTTCTCGATGATTGTTGCCCTGGCCGCCACGAACGCGGCACACGCCGAAGTCGCGCCGGCGTCGTCGGTCGATGCCGCCTATAGCGCCTATGAGCGCGAAGCGGCGCGGCTGGAAAACAAGCTGGACGTAATTCAAGAAGGCATGAAAGACCTAAGCCGTCCGGTCACACAGGAGACGGCGCGAACGCTGGAATTGCAGCTTGCCGTTCTCAAGGCGCGGCATGATGTTGCGCTCGGCAAGTATCTTGCCGAAGCGGCCAAGCAGCAGAAGCCGTAACGAGCGCACCAGGAACGACAAGGGCGGCCAACTGGCCGCCCTTGTCACTTCCCCCGGTGTGGATCTCGCATCGTCATTTCCGGCGATGAGATCCACCTGCAGCACCGCCAGAAATGGCGATGCTGGCCAGCTCCCCTACCCTTCCAGGCCGTGCATGGCCCTGGCCTGCGCCGCGACTTCGCGGGCGTGCTCGATATAGTCCAGGTCGCCGCTGGTTTCGGCGTGGGCCAGGAACGCGGCTATAGCTTCGGCCGTTTGTAAATCCTCGGGCAACAACTCACGACCCACTGCCGGCGCATCCACCCATTCGCGTTGTTCTGGCGGCAATGGGTATTCGCCGGAGGCTTCGGCCAACAGCTCGGACAAGGTGTAGCGTGGCCTGGTCATCGGCGGGCCTCATCGAGTACGGATGCCAGGCGTTCCAGGTCATCAACCGGGTGCGCCCGGAAGCGGCCGGCCAATAGCTCGCGCAAGGCGGCCGGTGTCAGTCCGAGAGCCGTAGCCGCCTGGTCGTTCGACAACTGGCGCGCCTTTATGGTTTGGCTGATCTTGGTTACGAGCCGGGCCTTTGCCTGCATTTCGGCGGCGTCGGGGTAGCCAAGATCGGCATAGACGTTCGTGCTGCCTTCGTGAATTTCCGGCGTGTCGTCGGCATTCAGATCGGCCAGCAGCTCGCCAACCGTGGCGAACCGGCCCGACACGCGGCCGGCGCGACTATCTGCAATCGCTTCCTCGGTTTCTTTCCTGCTCATGCTGTCCTCTTCTCATCCGAACACCCACCGGCCGACCAGGTACAGCAAGCCCAAGCCGGCTAGGCAGATCACTACAAACACCAGGCGCACCCACAAAGTGACCAGGAACATGCCGGCACGGCCAAGACCGTGAGCGCAAGCAACAATCATCCGGTCTATGAATTCCATACCTTACCCCCTGGCCGGCGGCCACTGGCGGGCGGTATGCACCAGGGCCAACACCCAAACCGTGCCCCCCTCGATCTCATACACCAACCTATAGCTTTCATGCGGTATCAGCTCGCGGGTGCCTGAAATCTTGCCCGTCCGGCCCATCTTCGGATGCGCGGCCAGCCTGGCGGCCGCATCGCTGAAAAGCTCATCCATGCGAACGGCCGCGCCGGGATTGTCTGCCGCGATGTAGTCCCAAATGTCGGCGCGGTCTTGTTCCGCTTCTGGCGTCCAGACAACTATCACGCCTGGCCTGCCGCTACCTGGTTGCGCCTGGCAGCGAACGCGGCTTCAACTTCATCATTCGACCGGCCCAGGCCGGCACGCATCGAGGCGCGGCCGGCTTCGACCTTGCGCCGCAGGTAGTCGTCATATTCGCGGGCCTGGCGGCGCTGCTCGATGTAGCCGCGCATCAGCTCGCGCATGACCTGGGATGCCGGCCGATCTTCGCCGGCAGCTTCGGCCATGAAGTCGGCGCGCAGCTCCGGTTCCAGCTTCATCGTGAAAACAGCTTCTTTTGACATGGTGCGCTCCTTTGTAGGGGTACTAACGCAGTATATACGTTATCAGTACCGCGCGCACGCTGAAATTGTCTTGCGTCTGCTGGCCCCGCTGGCTCATTGAGGCCGGGGAATTGGGCTAGGCGCATTTAGATTGCGCTTTCATAAATGGGCTGGCCGGGTTAGCATGGGCGCATTTGAGTATGCCCAAAGGAACCGACATGAAGCAGAAGGCCACGGCCGCGCCGATGGTGGCGCGGGTGTATCTGCGCGTCAGCACCGACGCGCAGGACTTGGAACGCCAGGAAGGAATCATCACGGCCGCGAAGGCCGCCGGTTACTACGTCGCCGGCATCTACCGCGAGAAGGCCAGCGGCGCACGCGCCGACCGGCCCGAGCTGCTGCGGATGATTGCCGACCTACAGCCCGGCGAGGTGGTCATTGCCGAGAAGATCGACCGCATCAGCCGCTTGCCGCTGCCCGAGGCCGAGCGCCTGATTGCGTCAATACAGGCCAAGGGCGCACGCCTGGCCGTCCCTGGCGTAGTCGATCTATCCGACCTGGCCGCCGAGGCCGAGGGCGTCGCCAAGATCGTGCTGGAAGCCGTGCAGGCCATGCTTTTGCGCCTGGCCTTGCAGATGGCCCGCGACGACTACGAGGACAGGCGCGAACGCCAGCGCCAGGGCATCGAGCTGGCGAAAGACGCCGGCAAGTATCGCGGCCGACGCGCCGACCCGAAGCGCCGCGCCCAGGTCATCGCCCTGCGCCGCTCCGGCCACAGCATCACCAGGACGGCCGAGCTGGCCGGGTGCAGCCCGTCCCAGGTGAAACGGATATGGGCGGCCGAAGTGAGCCAGGCCGAGGCCGCCCGCATGGGCGCTTTCCGCGAGGACGCATTGACCGAGGCCGACGCGCTGGCGGCCGCCGACCAGGAGGGCATGAAGGCATGAGAAACGGACACCATCCCCTGCCCCCGCTTCGGCCGGAGCTGCAAGCCGCCCATGACGAGATGGACGCCAAGGGCGATTACTTCGCCTATGCCGTGTGCCGCACCTATGACTGCCAGGCTTGGGAAGTGACCACCCGGCAAGGCGGCATGTATGCCGCGCTCGATGGCCGCTATCTCGATCACGACGAGGCCGCCGCCGCCGGCGTGGCCTGGCTGCTGGAACAGCTCGACCGCGAGCCGACCGCCGATGAAGCGGCCTATCGGGCGCTATGGGAAAACGCGCTCAAATGATGAAAAACGCTTTT
>NZ_SCOH01000065.1 GCF_005503445.1 Chitinivorax sp. B
AGCGACAACGGGGGAGGCAGTACCGTACCGGCATCGATCACTGGTACCGTTTCAGACGGTAAGCGCTTGGTATTTGCCCAAATCAACCTGCGCGATGTCAACGGTACAGATCGCTCCTTTTTCTCGGATGGCACCGGCAAATTCGTACTGGACACAAAGGGTCTGCTCTATCCATTGATGCTGCAGGTCACCCGTAACGAAGGCAATCTCTATACGCTGGTGATGGCCAGTGATACGGTGGCGAACATCAATGAAGCCACCACGGCCATCGCGGAATCTGCCTTGAATCTCAACACGGTTGCACAACTGGATAACGTGTTTGCCAGTAAAGTCTACACCCGAATCCATGCCGACCAGATCGCCCTGGCCGAGGCACGCTACCTTACCGCCATGCACGCCAGCATTCCCTTTGCCAAGACGGTTATGACCGTCTCGCCGCGGCTGCAGACCTACGACCCGCAATATGCCGATGCCGCAGGGGATGCCTATGGCCAGGTACTGTCATTGGCGCTGCCCGAAGTCAATCCGCAAAATGGTCAATTATTGGTGCTCAATCGCAAACCAGCCGGCGTCGGCACCATTCAAACACATCTATTGATGTCCCCAGATCATGATCTGGCCACCGCCGGGTTGGATGCAGCCGGCCTGGTCGGACCCGTACCATCCGTTACCGTTCTGGATGCGCTCAACATCCGCAAACTGAAGACCTTTTACAGTTATCGGGCCTTTCTGGACATCAGCCAGACCGGCGGTTATGGCAGCCTGTTTGGCCCTGCGCGCAAGGTGCAAGGTACCGAGCATCTGGCTTTCGTTGATGACGGTACCGGCAAGAAAAACGTTACCTTGATGGTGCAGATCCCGACCACGTTTGACCCGGCCAAACCTTGTATCGTCGCGACTGCATCGGCTGGGTCCGACGGGATCTACAGTGTGGTCGCCACAGCGTCGGAATGGGCCTTACAGCAAGGCTGCGCCGTCGCTGCCTCAGACAAGGGCACAGGTACCGGTGCGCATTTGTTGAATACCGGCCAAGGTTTCAGCATGGATGGCAGGGTCGTTGGTGCAGGGGGCGCCACCAGCAATGTCACTTTTCAGACAGACATGACCGAGCAGACCCGCACGGTTTACAAACAAACCTACCCGCACAGGGTTGCCTTCAAGCATGCCCATTCCAAGCAAAACCCGGAACGTGACTGGGGGCGGAACACGCTGGACGCGATCAAGTTCGCCTTTTACATGCTCAATGAGCAGTACGGAAGCAAAGTGCCTTTTTCCGATCGCCGTACCCGCCCATTTGATGCGGACAATACCCTGGTCATTGCCACCGGCGTTTCCAACGGCGGGGGCGCAGCGCTTGCCGCAGCAGAACAAGACAAACTGGGTCTCATCGATGGCATCGCCGTGGCAGCGCCGCAAGTGCAGGCGGGAGATCTGCAGGGTTTGGCGATTCAACAGGGCAATGTGACCCAGTTCAATATTGGCAAGGGTTTGTTGGATTATGTCACCTACGCCAATCTCTACCAACCTTGCGCCATTTTGGCAGACAGCGTGGCCGATGCCCCTGGCAAGCAGACAATCGATACGGCCACGGCCGCCAACCGATGCACAGCATTGAAACAGCAGGGCATGCTCTCGGCCGACAATACCGGCGCACAGGCTAACGAGGCGCTGCGAAAGTTGCATCAATATGGCTGGCCATCGGACAGCGATGCCTTGCATGCGTCACATTATCTGACGGCCACAGTCGCCATGGCGGTACAGTATGCCAACAGCTATGGCCGTTTCGGGGTTGAGGACAACCTATGTAATTTCAGCTTTGCCTGGGTCGAGCCGACTACAGGCGTGGTCAAACCCATTCCACCGGAAAATACACTGCGAATTGGGGGCATCGCACCAACGGCAGGTATCGAGCTGGTTTACAACATCATCCTGCCTGGCGAAAAAGACCGGCCAGTGCTCGACCCAGTCACCGGCCAACCCGTGATCGACCTCACCACCGGCAAACCCAAAACACTGCCCAATGAATACAACGGCCTACAACACGCGAAAGCCACCTCGCCCACCACCGGCCTGGTGGATTTCAGCTTTGATGGCGCCCTATGCCTCCGCCAGCTTGCCATCAACCAGACGCCGGCTGGGCAGCCCTTGAGCGGTGACATAGCTGAAAAGGCCAAGCGGGTGCAGGATGGCATCAAGGAAATCGCGCTGTCAGGTAATCTGCAAGGCAAGCCTGCGGTCATTGTCCATGGCCGGGCTGATGCACTGATCCCGGTCAACCATAGCGCGCGGGCCTACGTTGGCAAGAACGGTATTGTCGAGGGCGCTACCAGTAAGCTGCGCTATTACGAGGTACGACATGCCCAGCATTTCGATGCCAATCTGAATCCAGCAAACGCCCCTGGTTACGATACACGTTTCATTCCGCTGCAAAGTTACACCAACCAAGCGCTAAATCTGGTCTATCAACACCTGACGAGTGGCACACCCTTGCCGGATAGCCAGCTGATCCGCACCACACCTCGCGGTGGTAGCCCAGGTACCGCACCCGCCATTACCAGCAGCCATGCACCAGTCATCACGCCATCACCTGCGGCTGGTGACCGCATCACTCTGAACGGCAAGACACTGCATGTTCCAGAGTGACATGGTAATGACCCCCGGCTGAACACTCAATGTGTCAGCCGGGAAACCTGCTCCGCCAAACCGGCAGTTGCCGGAAAACCACGTCGCTGCTAACGTTGAGCCTTTCCAGCCCCTCATAGCCCTGCCAGGGCCTTCGTTAAGGCTTCTTTCTGATCAAAGTCGGCGCCAGTCATTTTCGCGGAGTCTGTCATGCACTTATCCCAATTGTTCAATTATCCGATCAAGTCCTGTGGCGCCAATTCGCTGCAAACAGCCGAGGCCACCTTGCGCGGACTGGCATTCGATCGGGAATGGATGCTGGCCGACGATACTGGCAACTTCATCACCGGCCGCAAGTTTCCACAAATGGTTCAACTTCACGTTGAACCAACTGCAACGGGTATTTGCATCACCGCGCCAGACATGGAGCCACTTGAGGTCCATCGCCAGGCCTACACCATGGTGCGCCCAACAGGTGTCTGGAAATATGAATTCGATGCCTACTGGGGTGATGGACAAGCTGATGACTGGTTCAGCTTCTTTCTTGGCATCGAAGCACGCCTGCTGTACATCGGTGAACAATCCAACCGTCAATTACGTATCGATCCGAGCATTCGCTTCTCATTTGCCGACGGCTACCCTTACCTGCTGATTGGTGAAGGCTCACTCAATGACCTGAATAGCCGGCTTGCTCATCCGGTCTCGATCCGTAACTTTCGCCCCAACCTGGTGATCGCCGGTTGCGATCCCTTTGCCGAAGACGGTTGGAAGCGTATCCGTATCGGCGACGTCGAGTTTGAACACATCAAATCCTGTGAGCGCTGTATTTTCACGACCATTGACCCGGACAGCGGGAACATGTCTGATGATCGACAACCGTTGGCAACACTGGCCGAATATCGCAGAACGGATGCCGGGATCATCTTTGGACAGAATCTGGTGGCGCGAACGACTGGCACACTCCGAGTGGGGGATGAAGTGGTCGTGCTGGCGTGAGACTCATTAACCGGTAACGCAATCAAAAAAAGCCTTGCGCATGCAAGGCTTTTTTCCTTCCACAATACATGTCAGGCAAGTCACCTGCTCACTATGTGGCCGATTTACCCAACCCTAGTGCCATCCACCCTGCCAATCCCAATTTCTGCAGTGTCTCCATGTTTCGTTCGAAGATCATCGAAGCATCCGGGAAAGCTTCCACCGCCCGAGCAATGCTGTCCTCACGCAACAGGTGCAAGGTTGGGTACGGTGCACGGTTGGTGTAATTGGTGATGTCATCGGGCTCCGTATCTGCAAACTGAAATTGCGGGTGAAAGCTGGCAATCTGCAGGATACCTTCCAGTTCATTATCGATCACGGCCTGATCTGCCAGATCCAGGCAATCATTAAAGATCTCAAAATCCGGCCACAGGGTAGGATGAATCAACAGCGTAGTGTCGATTTCAGAGGGATCGACTTCCGCCAACAACAGTAATTCACGGTCCAGGTCTTCCAGAAACGCATCCAGATGCCGAGCATGACTGACAACAATACGTACCTGCTTTTTGACATAGACGGATTTGGCGAACGGGCACAAGTTAAGGCCTATGACAGCCTTTTCGAGCCACTGACAGGTGTCAGCGATGATGATATCGTCGGTCATGCAAATTCCTTGCCGGTCGGCATGCTGCGGGTGCGGCATATTCCGCCGGATTTGTCGGCATTATATCGCCAAGCGGTGATGGCATTCAGGGGGGATGGTACAGGTCCCGAACAACCTGATCAGCTTTGCCTCTGATGCATTACGTACGTCAATCCGCATTTAAAGGTGGCAAATACCAGTGTTTCATCCGATGATGAACTAGGCAACCAAACCGACCGGACCGGATTTGCCTGTGGTCACCAATCAGGTGTTTCAAGCAGTGTCTGAAGGATGCATCATGATGTGGGTAGCAATGTGGCGTGGGCAAGGCAGGTTGTGGTGGTTTTGCCTGTTGCTACAATTGACCTTGATTGCCAAGGCTGACGTGGTGCGCTTTCCGGGTGGTGCTGATCCAACTGACAAACGCTGGGAGTATCCAATTGCTGTCTTGCAGCTGGCATTGAACAAAACCAGCCCCATTCCTGGGGCAGATCAGATTGTTCGTGGTGAAGCACGTATACAGCGACGGCGTATTCTTGAAACCGAATCAGGTCAACTGGACGTGGGCCTGGCCATCCCCAGCCCGGACCTTTTAGCCTCAAAGGCCATTTTTATTCCATTTCCGATTCAAAAAGGGCTGCAAGGATGGCGCCTGATTCTGGCCAATAATGAAGTGCAAGGCCAATTGGATCGAGCCTCTACCCTGCATGATCTGAAAACCCTGCGCATGGGCTACAACCCAGGCTGGGGAGACTGGCCGGTCATGCTGCGGGCGGGCTTGCCTGTGGTGGAAATGCGCGAGTACAGCACAATGTTCAACGCACTCTCTATTGGTCGCTTTGACTGGATACCGCGCGGATTGAGCGAAGTGTATGGCGAATTGAACCGCGCCCGACAACAAGGGGTGCGCAATATCAGCGTCAACACACGACTCGCCTTGTTCTTTCCATCAGATTTCTTTTTCATCGTGACACCAAGCAAGCCAGAACTGGCCAAACGTATCGAACACGGCTTGAAATTGGCGCGGGAGAGTGGAGAATTCGATAAGCTGTTCGAACAGCATTTCGGTGAAATCATCAACCAAAGCGAGTTGGACAAGCGAACACTGATCCTGATCGACAACCCCTACCTGCCCAACAGCGTGCCCACAAGCGACAACAAGCTGTGGATGCTGCCGCAGCATACAGCCCCCTAAGGCTTCACGGTTCAGCCCAGATACAAATGGTTATCCCATAACCAACCTGCCTGATTGTTCAGCATGTTGGCCTGTCGTCGCACCAGATCCAGCCGCAACAGTTGGCCCAGTTCATTACTGGCAAAGGCGCCTTTCGCATCAAACGCGATGCCGGATACCTTCGGTACCGGCAAAATATCCACGAACGTACCGTCAACCCGCCAACACGCCAGTTGACCACCAATGGGGCAGCTCAGGACAAAATATCGGGATACCGGGTCATAGGCAATCGAAGCAGCATAGTGTCGCATGGCATCCCATGCGGCTTGTGGTGCGGTGCCCATCCGCATGACTTCACCCGGGCGATGAAACGCGATCAACGGTGTACCCGCTTGCTGGCGGTCACCTTCAAACTGCATCGCAACAGCTACCGTACCATCATCGGCCAATGCCAGATGGCGCAGACTGAGCTGTGGTATCGGTACTGGATAACGAGCCAGCAGTTTGCCACTGCGACTATCGAGATAAGCCAGATTGGAATCGAAACGCCCACGGTTGAGCTTGACCCGCCCGGTTTCCGGTAATGTGGATATCCCACCATTGGCAACAGCCAGCGTGTGGCCATCCGGCATCAACAGGATTTCGTGTGGGCCGATACCATAAGACGGAAACTCGCGCTGGACCTGGAAACTGGCTGTATCCCGCACACTGATCACACCCTGACCGGTATCAATATTGTTTTCGGCAATGAAGACCTGCCTGCCATCCGCCGAAAGGCAAGCATGACCAAAGAAATGTCGATCCTCATCTGCTTCCCAGGTATTCAGCACCTTACCTAGGCCAATATCGACTCGGATCGCCAGTGTGCCGGGCCGACGGGCGATCATCAATATCTGATCCGGGTGACGTGGGTCCAACAATAAAGCATGGCCACGCATGGGTGTCGGTATCAACTGCGGCTCAGTATCCAGTTGATTGGCGACGGCCAAAAAGTGACGTCCATCACGGGTCACAGGTGAAATCAACCGGGAGGCACCAGTATCAGCCCGCGCCAGCATTGGCGCACCCAGCAGGGCTATCGCCGCCGTCAAAAAGGTACGACGATTGCAAGCCGACAGTGGTTGATCAATCGCCATCATTCGCATTGAAGCTGAGATCAACCTGTAATGCATCCGCCAGATCCACCTCTAGCAGGTGTTGCAGTTTGCGCAATGCATCCTGCGCTGCCTTGACACGTTCGGGGGCATCAGCCAGTGCGTGATCAATCGGCATACCGATGGCCGTGACAGCAGCCTGGGTTGCGGCCAGTTGTTCACGCACACGTCTGACCAGTATGGGTTTTTCAATGCCCAGCAAATAGTCATCCAGACCAATACCATGTAAACCGTGACCAAAGAAAACACGGGCAAAACCTGCCAGGTTGGCCTCCAGCAGTCGCGTGGATTCACCACTGCGCCACGCTTCGACCCGATCCAGTGCGACCTCGTCAGTGCTCTTGTCCAACGGCTTCTCCAGCTTGCGAAGCCGCACATAATCGATACCTGCAATCAACAGATTGACCATATCACCCAAGGCCTGAGCCTCATTGGCAAACATGCCATCCTGTAGTTTGCCAGCCTGACCCAATTGGTTGGCAAAGCCGCCATTCGGCGCTTTCCAATCGTGCTGAATGCCCACCGCTTCGCGCTTCACGCCGTCCGCCAATGCCACCAATACCTGACAAGGCCTGCCTTTCAGGTTTCGTGCCACCGCCTGATCCTGGGTCTTCTCGGGGAACAGCAAGTATTCCAACGCTGGCAAACCTTTACCCGCACTGCCAGTCTGGTCGATGCGTTCGGCATCCAACGTGCCACCATCCAGCAACGGTTGAAGTAATTTGGGCCGGGTCGGCCAGCCATCAATCTGGCGGGCGGTACGGCGCTCGATGACCGGGCCGATCTGGAATACTTCCATGGCAGCCCAAGCCCGTGCCGTTTCACGCCATGCCTGACGCACCTGCTGCAGTTTGACAACATCGGGGGCTGGACAAGCTTGTCTTGTCGTCTGCAGTAACCGGATGGCACGATCCGTCAAGGCGGTATGCAGGGATGGCAGCACCGTATCTGCCATCTGACTCAGCAACATTGCCTTGGGTAGCGCCTCGGGCCGTGAAGGCTCTTCATCGGCAGCCCACGTCAGACTCGCCAACAAAGGCAACAACAGCAAGGTCTGCTTGATGCGCATCGTATGTTCCACCTTCCTGACTGGATTAAAGCGAATTCAAGAAGGCCAGCAAGGCTTCGCGATCCACTTTGGGCATGCTGACATAAGCCTGCTGCGCCTTGGTGGCCTCACCACCATGCCACAGAATGGCTTCGCTCAGGTTACGGGCACGGCCATCGTGCAGGTAACGGGTGTGACCATTGACCGATTCGAACAAGCCAATACCCCATAGCGGCGGGGTGCGCCACTCACGGCCGTCTGCCTCAAAATCCGGCCGGTTGTCGGCCAGCCCTTCACCCATGTCATGCAGCAACAGATCGGTAAAGGGACGAATGGTCTGCTTCGACAGCTCCGGCAAGCCTTTGGCCATACCGGTCACATGGGTTGGAACATGGCACGCCGCACACTGTGACTGATGGAACAATTGTTTGCCACGCAGCACTTGAGGTGAATCCACATCACGCCGGGCAGGTACAGCCAGGGTTTGGGTATAGAACACCAGCGACGCCATGTTTTTGTCGTTGATCTCGGGCTTGCCGCCATTTGGGGCCTTCTGGCAATCACGCTGCGCCGGCATACACTCCTCCTTCGGGAAATGACGGGAAGTAATGCCGATATCGCCATTGGCAGCCCCAGCGGTCTGATGTGCAACAGACGGGGTATTGGCTTTCCAGCCAAAACGACCCAGTGCCTTACGCTGCGTGATGGCATTCCATACATAATTGGCACGTCCGGAAACCCCATCACCGTCACGATCCGCCGGGTCGACCCAGGCCAGGATATCCTTTTCCGGAATCGCCTCCAGCAAACCCAAACCGATGACTTGCTGAGCAATACGCGGGCTGAACTGCATGTCATCCCGCATTGGGCCATACCCCAGTTCTGTGAACTTGTAATTGGGCTTCAACAGCGAATACGCTTCACCATCGGCAAATTTCCCTTCCAGCTTCTGGTAGATGATGTCGATCTGGCCTTCGGCTCTCACACCGTCAATCGCCTGATTGTTGAACTGACCGCCATAAATAGGCTCGGGTTTAGGCTCGCCATGTGGGCCTTTGCCGGGCACCGAGAGACGGAACAACAAACCCATCGGCTGTTCGCCGGTTTCCGGCGGCGCGGCACGTCCATCGCTACTATGACAGGCCGTGCAGGAACGGCCAATGAAGTGCGGCCCCAAACCGTCACGTGCCTTGGTACTGGCCGGTGCCTCGACCCACGGCATATTGAAAAAAGCATGGCCAACAGCAAATTGTGCGCGACGATCCAGATTCATATTGGCGGCTGGCAGCGAAAAAGCACGGCGATTGGTTTCGTGTACCGTGGTATCTCCGCCCGACTGCTCCTCATTGGGCTCGGCACGGGTCCAGTCAATGACAGTAGCACCCATAATCAGCGCAATCAAAGCAGACGATGTGGCAATCGCCACGACGACTCGGTTGAAGCGAAAAAACATAAAAGATTCTTACCTTAACTCGTGGCATGTAACATAGACATGCCATTAAAACGCAAACACCACCTGCTGATTGACAGGTGGCGTTATCCGGCCGGCTAAATCAAAACGGCCTGTCAGGCTCTGTTGGCATGGATTCATGGGTCATGAAACCCCATCAACAAAACCTAACCAGGCCCATACCCGGCTGACTGACTTGATGCAACAGCAGGGCAAGCACGCCTACTTCGGTAGATCCACCGACAGCTTCTTGATGCCCAATGCGCGGGACGCTTCCACCAATGTCTGGGTCTGCTTTTTCAGCGCAGCAATCGTCGCAACCACTCGCTTGCGGCCGGCAGCATCTTTCTTGCCGATGATTTCCTGATCGAACGGGGCTTGAATTGCCTCAGCCATCTGTACGCTGGCGCCAAAATCCATCACCAGTTTATCAGCCAGTTGAGGATTCTTATCTGCGACCAGATCCTTGATTGACGGCCCCTTCACCATGCTGCCATCAACACGCTTGTATTCGCCCAGCAACACATTACGAATACCTTGTGCGTTGGTGACGATATCGCGGTGGGTGTTGTCGGAGAAGCAGCTATGCTCGTCTTCCTGATCCTGATTATCCAGCGCCACTTGCATCCGTTCACCCGCCAATTCGGCGCTCGACAGCACAGCCATACCGGTCAATACCTTACGCAGGCTGGCCTCTGGCTTGTCTTTCAGGAATGTACTGCGGTAATTGTCGGCGCCCTCTTTCCATTGGCTGGCCAAGTAATCCAGATCCGCCACGACCTGATCCGTTACCAGCTTCAAATACTGACGACGGCGATCGGCGTTCTTGGCCTGACCATCGACAAAATCGTTGAAACCGCGATCGCCCGGACCTTTCGTGTTGAAATCCTGGCCCCACAACAGAAACTCGATCGCGTGATAACCGGTGGCGACATTGGCCTCGCCGCCTTTGGCATTCAGCTTGATCAATCTGTCGATATTCAGCGCAGATTTAGGGTTATTGATGATGCCACTGTTCGGCTTACCCTTGACGTTATCCACATAGGCCTCGTCCAACGGCCACGAATTCAGGCGACCTTCAATATCTTTCGCATCATCGATCGGACCACCATAAAAACGGAAGACCTCGGTCTGCCCGTAGGGTTCGCGCGCCGCCAACCAAGCCTTGCGGGCAGTGTCCAGACCTGCCTGCGACGGTGCTGCAATAAACGCATCCACCGCCTGTTGCAATTCACGGGCCTTGATCAGAGCATCTTCATAATTGGCCTGAACCAGATTGGCATAGTTAGTGACAACGGCAGCCGTCTCGGTCGCTGCCATAGCAGGTGCACCGGTAAACGCAACAATCAGGCTCATCAGGGGAATCAACTTGCGGGAAGGCAGCATGGGTTTCCTTTGGCGGGTAATGGAGCAACAGGATCAGGATTAGGCTTTGATTTAGAAGATGATAATGATTCTCAAAACATTTAGCAAATATAAGCACATCGCATTACGGCGATGTAAGTCGACCAATCGTGACCAGCCAGTCGCATGCTGCCATTTAGCTGGCAACCTGCTGGATTGGACGAGAAACCTGCCACCCATGTACCGCCATTCAGCTTGAGACGTAAATCAACCAAGCCTGTTCTGGACTTATCGATACCAGTCATCCAACACGGGATTGGATTTGCCTATGGCATAGAATCAAGCGCAATAGCTGGATCAGCCCGACTTCGTCCAGGTGTTCGTGCCCGGTGAAGCCGTGGTGCGTTTGCTGGCCGCTCAGGCCGGGGTTGAGGCTGCCATCCGGGTTGCGGCGCTTGCCCCAGGCGTCGTAACTGAGCCGTTCGGTGAGCTTGCCTTGCGCATTGCTGACGGCGGTGATCGAGCCTAAATGGTCGGTGTGCAGGTAGCGGATGTCCCGCTGGCCGTCCTGCTCCACCACTGCCGCGATGGCTTCGTTCCCCGCGTACACATGGCTGGTGTGCACCACTTTGCCATGGCGCAGGTCTTTTTCGTAATGCGCGCCCAGATCCAGCCGTGGGTTGAGCTGGATCACACTGCCTTGCGGGGTGATGTGTTTCAGCCGGACGTGGTCGAGGTCGTACACATAGCTGTCGGTGTAGCTGCCTTGCTGGATGCTTGTCGGCAGGTTGAACGAGGTCCAGCTGGTGGTGCGGCCGTTGCTGCGCAGTTCGTTGCCGTTGTCATCGTAGCTGAAGGTGGCGTTGACGGTGCCCTGAATGCTGGCCACGGCATGGGGCCGTGTCCCTTGGCCATAGATGTAAATGCCCACGTCGCTTTTGTAGACCAGGTTGCCAAGCTCGTCATAGCGGGCGGTGGTGCTGGGGCCATTGTGGGTCTTGGCTTCGATCAGGCGGTTGGCGCCATCGTAACGGAAGGTTTCGACCAGGCCGGTCACGCCTTCACTGCGCAGTTGCAGGTTGCCCAAGGCGTCATATTGATAGCTGTCGTTCTGCACGGTGGCGGTACCGTCCGGGCCGGTGCCGATCCATTCCAGATCGTCGGTCTGGGCGTTGTAACGGCGTTGCCGGTGCAGGCCGTTGCCGAGCACGGCATGCGGTACCCGCCCCTGCGCGTCGTAATGCAGCGCCTGCCAGTAACGCAGCGCCGGGTGCTGCAGGTCCCGGATTTCGGTCAGGTAGCCGCGGCTGTCATAGTGATGGGTGTAACCGAAGCCGGTCGGGTACACCACTTGGCGGAGGCGGCCCAGTTCGTCATAGCCACGCTGCAGCCGGAAGTGCTCGGTCCCCACCTGGGTATCCACTTCCGTCAGCCGCCCCAACGCGTCATAACGCCAGACGCGGGCCACCCCGGTATCGGCGCTCGCTTGCGACAGCGCCCCCAGGTACGGTTTGCCATTGGGCAACGGGGCACTGTCATAGCCCCAGCGGCTGATCAGATCCGGCTCGCGGCGTTCTAAATAGAATCAGCGCTCCGGCATGATCCAAGTAGGTGATAAATTGTTAAAGAGCATCAACACCAATGCGGCCACAACGAGCGATGAATCCCGTCAAGCCTTGCCGAGCAGCGCAGCATGGGGCGGGACGACGGCAAAAGTTGTTTGAGCGAAGCGAGTTCTTTTGCCGCCGCCCCAGGCGAGCCGCGCAGGGTACCCGCGATCAGCGGGCAAGGCGCACGGGGCGCCTTCTTTTGGGGACTTTTCTTGGCGAAACAAGAAAAGTCTCGCGTCTGCCGGGCGCAACCGGCATCTAATTACAATCTCTCGGTATAAAACACATAAGAATCAATGAGGTCGCCGCCGACATCAATGATTTCTTCTTCACGATACTTCGCAAAATCAATTACTCTGACCCCAATGATCGTCGCCGTCGGCCGCTCGGCCCAGTCATAGCTGTCGCGGCGCAATTCGGTGCCATTGTGGTGGCGCTTGAGATTGCAATCACTTACTAACTCCTGTCAATGCCTTCAATATGATCTGCCTTTTCACCAATAATCAATCCCTCCCCAATCATTTTGTCACCTTCAAAAAATTTAATCTTACTTCCAGTAGTTATTAGGTTCCCATATTCTTCTGGGTACATTAATTCAAGGGTTACCGTATGCTCAAGATTAAAATCAAAACGTATGCCTTCGCTCTCCATTCCAACTATGCATGATGTATGAAACTCTCCAGCAGTAATCTGAGGGTGAAATCCAGACATTGGCGGGGTAAATCTACCACCATTCGCCGCATCAAAAAATACCACTTTAGCAATATACATTATTTCCACCCATAGTCAGAAAACGTGATGAATTGACCGTATCGCATTATGAAATGCTTCACTCTGCGCCCCAGGCTGTACTGTAACCACTCCATTTTTGAAAATGTGTGGATCTATGCTCTTAGAAAAATCGAAATTCTTTAAAGCCTTCTTTTCAATGGTAACTCTCACAACGGCTGATTTGCTGAACTCCAGCCGCCAACAACCTTCACACCTGAAACCTTGCATGAAGAGCCTTCAAAGCCCATTGGTATTAAATGCCATCTACTAATCATCGAATTTTGTTAATTTTCTTAAGAATCCAGCAAATGAATCAGAAATAACATATAAATTATCTGGGCAATCCTTGCCGCACTCCTTCACTAAATCCCAAAAATAGACAGAGCCATAGCTATTTCCTTTTATCGCAAGGCAAATTGCGTCATTTGTTCCGCTGCAACCAATCGGAATGAGATCATTATTTATGCGTTCTCTATAAGCTTTTATATTATAGTCAAGGCAGCTTGATTGAATTTCACGACCAATTCCGTAAAGAACTTGAATGCCACAGTACTCCTCATAAAAACCATCCACTACATACTCGTCTAGCCACGGCAAGCCCCCGTTGAATTTCAATAAGAACTCCTTATAGTCTTCTGGAAGATTCAGATTAAATTCAAGTTCGAGCTTTACGACATCATCTATTTCTATCTTAGGTCCTGGCGATTCAATTTCTTCGTGCATGTTGGCTCCTTGTCTATCAACGGCCAGCAAATCCGCCGTCATGCCCAGTTTTCTCGTGGGCTTCTTTACTTACTAATTGCATTAGTTTTTGGTCTTGATGATTATGCCAAACATAACCTTCTGGCGTTCTCTTATATCCAGCGGCTAGATTTGCTGCCGCTTCGTCATGCTTGCGCATTAAATTGCATATTTTTCTGGCAGTGCTCTATTGCAAATCATAAATGCGAGAGCAATAGCTAGTCCGATTAATGCGCCAGATAGATCAATCGGGGAGGACCAAAGCATATAGTTACGGCAATTCATAACTGCCAACTGTGTTGGGCATGAATAAGCATTTGCAATATGACCAGATATCAATGTGGAAATCACTCCAGATGCATGACCAATCATTGCCCAGTAGGCTATTGACTTTAAACCATTTACTGAAATGGGAAATAGCAATGCCAAGGAGATTATAGTTAAGAAAAATACTGAATAATATATGTTATATATCAGATTATTTGTGATCATTCCTTTTAATAAAAAATAGAAAATTATGCACACGCTCGTTATCACCAGCACCTTGAAGGCTGGATGACTTCCCTTTCTTTTTATAGAGTCAATATCAATCAAGCCAATAGGTTTATATTTATTCACCGCCAATTTAAGACATCCAAAAACAAGCCCAATTAGCCATCCCATGGAAACAAATGGGGCAAAAGCCAAAGTGTGAATGGCGCACTCTGCCATTTGACTTTGACGCGAACACACGCCTCTCCCTGTCATCCAGCCTAACAAAAGAAATGCCGCAATCGAAGCAAGATACCCAATCACACCACTTTTTAATACCAAATACCTTCCATTCATAGTTCTCGTAATAATATTAATCAAAACCACGTATATAACAGTAAAAAATAGGTAATAAATGTGTGCTTCGCCACCCAGCATCTTGAAAGGGAATAGAAGAAAAGGCTCTAAAAGAAGAGCGGAAAGTACAAATACAAGAGAATCATCAAAAACCTTCATTTCGCCTCCTAGATTTATCTTTATACGACAAAATAAATTTACTGCTTAGCAGCTCCGCTTCCCGAACCTTCATTTCCTTGGGAGTTTTTTTCTTTTGACTGCTTGTCCTTTTCAGTCAATTCAGAATGAAGGTTTTTAATTGATCGTCGTAGAATGCCAGGTATCCCTTTCCAGGCAGATGTAGAGATATCCTTGAACGGTCCAATTCCGGATATGACAGCTCTTGTATCCGTAGTGCACGAGAAGAATCCGGCATCTCCTCTTGCCTCCGCTCTCGTAAGGATTGCCTGAGCTTGCTCCGGAGTAACGGTAAAACTAAAAACTGCGGTTTGACTTTGGCTGGTCATTGCATGGTACCTAGCAAAGTCTGGAATACTTACTTTGTGAACGTTATTTTCAAACAGCCCACCTTCAGGTCTTACCTGTATTCCAGTTTCTTTTTCCTGTGCTGCGTAGGAACCACTTGGATCATATAGCGATAGCTTTCTTTCCTTTTCTTGGAAGACAGCCAAAGCAGTGTGGTCAGTCAATGTAACTGATTCCTTTAAATATTTGCTTTGAGTAAAAAGTATAGAAACGGTATCACGGCCATCTCTGTCTACAAACCGATACGGATTGTTATTGGCGTAACCATAGCGGTTAAAGCTGTGCAGCTTCTCAGGCTTAACATCGACCGGGTCCATCGCCAGGAAGCGCCCCGCCACCGCATCGTAGTAGCGTGCCCCAAAGTAATCCAGGCCGGTATCGTCATCGTGGGTCTTGCCGGTGTACCACTCGCGATTCAGGCCACCATCGCCCCCCACCAGCTTTTCACCATAGGGCCGGTAATGGGTGCGCCACAGCAGGTTACCGGTGCCATCGGTGGCGGCCAGCACGCTACCGGCTGGGTCGGTGTGGTACCACTGATATTGGGTCTGGTTGCCGGT